>NZ_JBFTJR010000003.1:0-136620 GCF_056395525.1 Caulobacter sp. 10L414 | reverse complement strand
CCCCGCCGCCGCGCAGGGCGCCGTCGGCCCGTCGGCCGCGGCCCGCAACGCCGGCCCGCTGGGCKCGCGGCTGCAGGGCGTGCAGCACTTCGGCCTGACCGTCCAGAACATGGAGCGGGCCTACGAGTTCTACACCCAGGTGCTGGGCGGCACGGAGGTGTTCCGCCACGGCGACTTCCAGGGCGACGCCGTCCACAACACCCTTCTGGCCGACCAGGACATCCTGGCCAACGAGCTGGGCGTCAATCCGCGCACCATCGGCGTGCCCGACCTGCGCGGCGGGGCCCAGCGGCTCGACGTCCGCTTCATCCAGTTCGACAACGTGGTGATCGAGCTGTTGCAGTACCGCGACGCCGACCAGCCGATGGGCGGCCCGCGCGCCTTCGCCGAACCGGTGGAGCACATGAGCCCCGCGTTCCCGCGCATGATGCACATCTGCTTCTATGTGCGCGACGACGTCGACTTCAACAAGTTCATCACCGACCTGGAAGCCGAGTCCGCCCGCCGCGGCATGACCCAGGTGCGGGCCAACCGGATCATCCGGGTGGGCACCGAGGCCGAGCGCCGCGCGGCCCCGCAGGACGCCAACACCAACAAGGTGACCGTGGCGCCGTCGGACGGCTGGGAGCTGATCTACTGCAAGGGCCCGGAGGGCGAGCAGTTGGAGTTCGTCAAGGCGCTGGGGCCGGTGAAGCAGCGCTTCGCCACCACCTTGGCCGCCCGCCAGCGCGCCACGCGCTGAAGCCGTTCCTTCGAGGAGAGATCACGATGCGCAAGACCATCACGACCTTGCTGGCGCTGACCGTGCTGACGGCCGTCGGCGCCGTGGCGAGCCCGACCCTGGCCCTCGAGCCGAACGGGGTCCGATACGGGCAGGTCCCGGCCGGCGCCTATTCGATCGTCGCCCAGGTGCAGGCCAAGCCCGGCCAGGAAGCGGCCCTGCGCGCGGCGACGCTGCCGCTGGTGGAGCTGGTTCGGGGCGACCCGAAGAACCTCGTCTACTTCCTGCAGGAAGACCGCGCCAAGCCGGGCCACTTCGTCTTCTACGAGATCTTCGCGACGAAGGAGGACTTCGAGGCCCACAACGCCATGCCCTACGTCAAGGACTGGTTCGCCAAGCTGCCCACGCTCGCCGAAGGCGGGGTGCAGGTGATGCGGATGGAGGTGCTGGGGCGCGAGCCGCGGTGACGCCTAAGCGGCCGGGGCCAGGCTCCGGCCGCCTTCTCATCCTTCGGCGAGGAACCGCTGCATACGCGGCACGGTGAAGTCGAGGAACGCGCGCACCCTGGCCGGCAGGAACTGGGCGCCGCGGAACAGGGCATGGATCTCGTCGGTCTCGCCGATGTCGCTGTCCTGCAGGATCTCGACCAGTTCGCCGCGCGCGATGGGCCCCCGCAGGTGATAGTCGGCGATCCGTGCGACGCCCACGCCGGCCAGGGCCATGCGCCGCAGGGTTTCGCCGTTGTTGGCCAGCAGCGATCCGCTCAGCATGCGCTCGACGATCCGTCCGCCCTCGCGCATGGGCCAGACAGGGTTGGCTCGGCGGAAATTGAACCCGAGGCAGTTGTGGGACATCAGGTCCTCGGGCGTCCGCGGGGTTCCGTGCCGGGCCAGATAGGCGGGCGAGGCGACGATCCTCCGACGGGTCTCGCCGATCCTGCGCGCCATCAGGTTGGAATCCTGCAGCTTGCCGACCCGGATCGCGACGTCGGTGCGATCCAGATAGAGGTCGACCACGTCGTCGGAGAGCGAAAGGTCGACGGCGATCCGGGGATAGGCCTGCAGGAACTCCGGCAGGATCGGCTCAAGGGCCGCGACGCCGAAGGTCACCGACGAGGTGACGCGGATCACCCCTTCAGCCTCCGCGCCGCCCTGGGCGATCTGCTGTTCCGTCTCGTCCAGCTGCCCCAGAAGTGCGCGGCTGCGCTCGTAGTAGAACTGGCCCTCGCTGGTCAGCGCCAGCCTGCGGGTCGAGCGTTCGATCAGCCGCACGCCCAGGCGCGCCTCCAGCCGGGCGATCAGCTTCGACACCGTCGAGGGCGTCATCAGCAGCAGCCGGGCCGCTTCGGAGAAGCTGCCCGCCTCGACCACCCGCACGAACACCATCATCTCGCCCGCGCGGTTGTCCATGCGCCGCCTGTGACCTCGCCAGAGAAAGGATCAGGCTAGCGCTTCGCCACGCCGAAGTCGCCTCGTCTCAGTCGAGGCCCAGGGCTGCGCGGTCCACCGTCGCGGCGGCCAGTTCGGCGCGGGCCGAGGCGATACGGGTCTGCGCCTCGACGAGCCGGACGGCCGCGTCGGTCGCGGTCTCCTCGCGCTGGTTGACCAGGAAGAAGTCGCTCGAGCCGAGTTCGAACCGGCGTCGCTCGGCGACCGCCAGGCGGGCGGCCAGGTCGCGTTCCTGTTCGGCGGCCCTGGCCAGGCGCTCGGCCGCATGCAGGGCGATGCCGATCCCTTCGACCTCGACGGCGATCTGGTCGCGAAGGAAGCGTCCGCGCGCCTGCAGCGCGTCGATCTCGGCGCGGGTCTCGTCGATCTTGCCCCTGGCCGCCCGGTTTTGCAGCGGCACGGAAAAGCGAAAGCCGATCACCGCCTCCGTCGGCGTGCGGCTGGGGCCGCCGAGGCCTTCGGGGCCGATGTCCTTGCCAAGCTCCATCCTGAGGTCGAAACGAGGCTTCAGGTCGTTTTCTGCCAGGGCGAGGCGGGCCTGCGACTGGTCCACGCGCGCCAGGATGCTCTGCAGGTCGGGCCGGGCCGCTGTGGGATCGCCGTTCGCGCCCGCCGTCTGGACGCCGGCCAGCGCGCCGGCTTCGGTCGGCAATCGGCCTTCGTCCACCACGATCGGCCGGCCGGCGGCGTCGCGGTAGTAGAGCGACAGCGCGTTGGCGGCGGCTTGCAGGTCGCCTTCGGCGCGCACTACCAGGGCGCGGCGACGAACTAGGTTCTGTTCGTTCTCCGTCAGCAGGATCTCGGGCTTGGCGCCCAGCTGGACTTGCCGCTGGATGCCGCCGCGCCTGCTTTCGGCCAGGTCGAGCAGGTCGCGATAGGCCTTCAGCCGCCAGCCGGCCGAGACCCAGTTCTGATAGGCGATGATCGCGCGGGTCTGCACGCCGACGGCCACGGCTTGGCGCTCGAAGCGGGCGATGTCGATGTCCGTGGCGGCCAGGGCGCGCCGCGTGCGCCGCTCGTCGACCAGCCGGTCGCGCAGAAGGGCGTAGAGCACGCCGATCTTGGCCTCGCCCAGCTCGTTGGTGTGCGCCTGATCCTCGTAGACCGGAAAGCGGCCGCGCGAGAGGCGATAGGCGCCGTAGACATAGCCGCCGTTGTCGCCGAACGGCTGCGTGGCGCGCGCCTCCATCTGGTCGCCGTCATAGTAGCCGAGCGCGCGCGAGCGGCCTTCGACGGCGAACACCGTGTCGAAGGCGCCCTCCGCGGTCAGCGCCCGGCTCCTGGCCTGGCGTTCGCGCGCCAGCTGCTCGACGATCTGCGGCGACGAGCGCGCCGAAGCCGCCAACAACTCGGCGGAGGTCAGTGGCGCGGCGCGGTTCTCGGCCACGGCCGGGGTCTGGGCCGCCGCGAGGGCTGGAGCCGAGAACAGCAGCAGCAGGGTCAGGGAAAGCCGCACCATCACTTGGCCTTGCCCGAGTCCTTGCCGTCGCCCTTCGCGGGCGTCCCGGCGGGGGTGGTCGTCGCGGCCGCCTGGCCGAAGTCGAGCGGGAAGTCGTTCAGCTGCCGCCAGAGCTCGTAGCCGACCGAGACCGTCTCGCCCTGCACCCAGCCCCGAACCTTGCCGCCCAGCCTGGCGAAGCGCTGGTCGGGCCATGGGGCCCTGCCCGGCATGGGCTCGACGAGAACCCGAAAGAGGCCCGACGGTGCGGCGGTCGGATCGATCGAGCGGACCCTGCCGTCGAACAGTCCTTGCGCCACTGCCGGCCAGCCGCTGAACTGGATCGCCGGCCAGCCTTCGAACTCCAGCCGGACCGCACGCCCCGGCCGCACCAGCGGCACGTCGCGTCCGTCGATGAACAGCTCGACCACCCGCTCGGTGCGTTCCGGCGCGACCACGGCCAGCACGGTGCCGGCCGACACCAGCCCGCCGCCGGCGGCGGCGTTGAGGCTCTGGATGCGTCCGCTGCGGGGCGCGGTGACCATCTGCGCCGACTGGCGGTTCAGCTGCACGTCGATGCGGTTGAGCTTGGCCCGGGCCTCGGCCAGCTTGGCTCCGGCGTCGGCGACCTTGATCTGGGCCTGTTCGAAGTCACGGCGCGCGGCCAGGCCCTCGGCGAGGAGCTGGCGGGTGCGGTCGACGTCGATGCTCGCCACCGACTGGGCCTGGCGCACCGCCGCGATCTCGGCCTCGACCTGAGCGCGCTCCTCGGCCAGCCGCGCCAGAAGGTTCGGATCGAGGTCGTTGATGCGGGCGATCGGGTCGCCGGCGTCGACGTGCTGGCCGTCCTGCACATACCACTGCTCCAGGCGTCCGCTGACCAGCGCCGAAGCGTCTTGCGCGCGGTCGCCCGGGCCGGGCGCGGCCACCAGGCCTCTTCCCTGGGCCGTCTGCATCCACGGCACGAAGAACAGGATGGCCAGCGAGACGACGACGCCGGCCGCGACCATCCAGGCCAGCGCCACCACCAGCCGGGGCGGGCGCTGCTGCGCCAGCGTCTTGAAGTGCGAGAGGTGTTCAGGACGGTAGGGCATGGGCCTGCCTCCGGCTGGCGAGGTGGTCCTGAAGCTCGGCGAGCGAGGCGAAGCGGCGTTGTTCGGAAAGGCCAAGGTGCAGCCAGCCGTCCAGGGCCATGTCCTCGGGGCGGCCGGTGAACAGAAGGGTGGTAGCGCCTCGCGCCTTCAGCACGCCCAGCACGGCCGTCAGTGTCCGCGAGGGCAGGAGGTCGTACAGTTGTCCGAGCACCAGAAGCTTGGGCTCGACCAGCAGGGCGTTGGCCAGGCGCAGCGCCATCATCGACCCCAGGCTGAGCGGGTGGCCCGTCGCGGCGAGCGGCGTGTCCAGGCCCTTGGGCAGCTGGGCGATGCGTTCCTGCAGCCCGACCACGGCGAGCGCCTCCAGCATTCGGGTCGCCGAGACGTCGCTGGCGGCCATCGCCAGGTACTCGCGGATCGTCACCTCGGCGATGGTCGGCCGGTTCAGCACCAGCACCTGCGAGCGCAGCAGGTACATGTCGAGCGCCTCCAGATCGGCGCCGCCGATCGAGACCAGGCCGCGCTCGGGGTGGACGTGGCGCTTGAGCACCAGGGCCAGCTTGCGCTCGGCGCCCGGATCGGCGGCGACCACCAGCTGTTCGCCGGCGGCGAGGGCGAAGTCGAAACGGGCGTCGTCGAGCTTGACGTCCATGAGCCGCAGGGCGCCGTCGCTGGGCGCCTCCGCGCCGCGCGCCGGCGGCTTCTCCTGGGGGATGGAGAACAGCAGCGACAGCTCCTCGGCGCTGGCGACCAGGTCGTAGAAGGTGTCGAGGTAGGGGCCCAGCTGCGAGACGCCGTAGAACACGCCGGAAAGGATCAGCTCGGCCGCCACCAGTTGGCCGATCGACAGCTCGCCCCGCAGGATCAGGTTGCCGCCGAGCATCAGCAGGGCGGCGCTGGCCAGGGCGTAGATCAGCAGGTAGCTCAGGGTCTGGGCGAAGCTGGAGCGGAAGTAGCGCTTGTGCGCGTCCACATAGGCGGCGGTCTTGGCTTCGGACCGGTCCATGGCGAAGGCCAGGTGGCGGCTGGACTTGTAGAAGCCGTTCGATCCGCCGACGCTTTCCAGCCAGCGCGCGGCGTCGTGCTTGGCGTGGCTCAGCGCCACCGCGCCGGTGATCGCCCCGCGTCGCCAGATCAGCCAGACCAGCACGACCGCGACGACCAGCACCACGTTGAAGGCCAGGAAAAACGGGTGATAGAAGCTGGTCACCGTCAGGCCCACCATGCCCTGCAGCAGGATGGTGAAGGCGCCGATGACCAGGCCCGGCACGGCCTTCTGCACGACGGTCAGGTCGAAGTAGCGGTTGAACAGGTCGCCGCGGCTGGCGTCGCCGAAGAAGGGGTTCTGGGCGTGCACCGCCCGGATGGTGATCTCGGCGACCACCCGCGAGAACACCCGGCGCTCGAACGCCGCCATCAGATAGACCCGCAGGGCGCTGAGCGCGACCACGATCAGCAGCAGCGACAGCAGCACGCCCGACAGCGTCCAGAGCGGCGCGGGCAGGGCGATGTTGGCCACGCTGTTGATCAGCAGCTGGACCGAGATGGGGGTCGCCAGCGACATCAGGCCGATGGCGAGCGTGTAGACGATGCCGAGCTTCACATAGGCTGCGTCGGGACCGACGATCTCCGACAGCCACCTTGTCGCTTCCCTGAACCCGATACGTTCGGTCGTCGCCACGTCCGCCTCTACTTGATCTCGCCAATGAACGCCCCGTCCATGCCGCTTGGTCACAGAGCCTGAGCCCGCGAAGCATTGGAGGTGAAGCATTCGCCTCAAGGTGGGCGATACACCGGGCCCCCGTTCGGCTCCCCATCAATGGCGTTACAAAGTGTGTACGGGCGTCACCGCGCCCGGATGCCGGAGGCGTTCCAGCGACTGTTCGACTAGTCTGTGGAACGCGTTCTCAAGGGGGGCGGGACGATCGCTCCCGCGGGCCGCGCCGACATCGAACCGACATGGAACCTAATCGGATCCGTCACAGAGCGCTCCTATAGCCACGCTCCGTCGGGGAGGCGTCGCGGGTGATCGGCAACGAGCAGGAGGTGGGGCGGGCGCTGGCGACGCCGGCGCAGAACCGGGTCCTGCTGGCCTATGTCCGCCGACGGCTGGCGACCTCGGTCGATGCCGAGGACGTGGTGCAGGAAGCGATCATGCGCGTCCTGGCGCGGGCTCGCGACACCCTGATCACCGATCCGCTGGTCTACGCCATGCGCGCGGCGCGCAACATCCTGGTCGATCGCGCCCGTCGCGCGGCCAACGTCCAGATCGACGACCTGGAGGCGGCGGAGCATTCGATCCATGGCGGGACGACGCCGTTGGAGGCGCTGGACATGAGCGAGCGGTCGAGGCTGTGCCAGAGGGCGCTGGAGGCGATGCCGCCCTTGAGGCGCGAGGTCTTCGTACGGCGTCGCGCAGGCGAGGAATCCTACGAGGCCATCGCCCGCGACCTCAAGCTGTCGATCGAGGCGGTGCAGAAGCATTACAGCCGCGCGGCTCAGACGCTGCGCCGCACGGCGGAGGGCCGCCATGTCGACTAGACCGGTGAACGCCAAGGACGACCGCGAGGCCGCGCTGTGGGCCGACGCCCGCCGCGATGCGGCCTGGTCGCCGGACCAGCAGGCGGCGCTGGAGCAATGGCTCGAAGGCCGGCCTGACCGCCAGGATCTGCTGGCCCGCCACGAGGCCTTGATCGACGATGCGGCGGTGATCTGGGCCACGCAGCGGATGGCGCGCGCGCGACCGGCGCCTCGCCGGCGCTCTTGGACGTTCGGCGCCGTGGCGGGGACGAGCCTGGCGGCCGTCGCCGGCGCCGTCGTCCTGCTGGCGGGCGGCCTGCCGCCGCGCGGCGAGCTGATCGAGGGAACCAGGGGCGTGCCTCGGCCGATCGCGCTGGCCGACGGCTCGGCGGTCCGCCTGAACGGCCTCAGCCAGGTGCGGGTCGAGCTGGGCGAGCACGAGCGCCGCCTGCGCCTGAAGGGGGAGGGCTTCTTCGAGGTCGCGCCCGACAAGGCCCGGCCCTTCTCGGTCGAGGTCGACGGCGTGCGGGTCACCGCCGTCGGCACCCGCTTCAACGTCGACCAGCGCCAGACGGCCGCCGGCATGGTGGTGGAGGTCGAGGTCTTCGAGGGCATCGTGAAGGTGGCGGGGAAGGGCGCGCCGGTTCACGTCCATGCCGGCGAGCAGGCCAGGGTCGTCGACGGCTTGGTCCAGCGCATGGCGCTGGCCCGGCCCGAGCTCGAGACCGACGTGCCGCCCTGGGCCAAGGGCTGGCTGGAGTTCAACGAGGCCACCCTGGCCAGCGTCGTCGAGGACCTGGAGCGCGCCACCGGCGTACGCGTCAGGCTGGCCGATCCCGCGGTGGGCAGGGTCCTGGTCAGCGGCCGCTTCGCCTATGACGATCCGGAGAACGCGCTGGCCGCCATGGCCAGGCTGCACGGTTTCAAGCTGACCCGTCAGGGGGCGGATCAATTCGAGATTTCAGGCGGTTAGGCCGCCCGGAACAAGTTTTTATGACAGCTGTCAGGACGTCGAGGGCCGCCGTCTAACCCCGTGACGATCAGTTCGATCGGAGGGGAATTTCTAAATGCGTATCCATAAGAGCGGGCTGCTCGCGGCGGCGGCCGTGGCCGTCCTGGCGGCCGTCGCAGCGCCCGCCTCCGCCGTGCCGGCGGTCAAGGGCGCCGAGGCGCGCGTCGCCATCGCCATTCCGGCCCAGGACCTGGGCCGCGCCTTGCAGACCCTGTCGCGCGACACGGGCCTGTCGATCGTCTTCGATCCGGCGCTGACCCGCGGACGGACGTCCAACGCGGTGTCGGGGCAGATGACGCCCCGTGAGGCTCTGCAACGGATGATCGCCGGTTCGGGCATCGAGGCGCGCGAGGTGCGCGGCGTGCTGACCCTGGAGCGCCAGTCGGCGCAGGCCCAGGTCGATGCGCCCGAAGCCATCGAGGTCGACGGCGTCGTCGTCGGCTACGCGGCCGGCCTGCGCCGCTCGCTCGACGCCAAGCGCAAGGCCGACTTCATCTCCGACGTCATCAGCTCCGACGACATGGGCGACCTGCCGGCCAACAATGTCGCCGAGTCCCTGTCGCGCCTGCCGGGCGTCAACGCCGTGCGCAACCACACCACGGGCGAGGGCGACCGCATCACCGTGCGCGGCCTGTCGACCGAGCTGAACAACTACACCATGAACGGCGTGCGCATGGGCGGCACGGGTTCGCGCGACGACAACTTCTATCGCGGCGTCCGCCTCAGCTTTCTGCCGCCCGAAGGCATCGACTCGATCACCGTCATCAAGAGCCTGACGCCGGATCGTGACGGCGACGCCCTGGGTGGTTCGATCGATATCCGCACGCCCACGGCCTTCGACCATGGCAAGACCTACGGCGTGCTGTCGATGTCGGCGGGGATGCTCGACAAGTTCGACAACAAGACCTCGGGCGAGGTCGCCGGCTCGTTCGGGCGCCAGTTCAACGACCGCTGGGGCGTGTTCGTCACCGGCAGCTGGTCGCGCCGCAAGTCGCAGTTCGAGCAGAACGGCGTCGACGGCGATAACCAGCCTTCGGTCTGGTACGCCGACAGCGAAACGCTTGGCTGGGATCCCGAGACCTTCGTCATGCGCGGCATGGACCTGGCCGTCGGCGAGACCGAGGTCGAGCGGCGCGGCGTCAATACCAGCCTCGACTACCGCGGCGACAAGCACGACTTCCACCTGCGCGGCCAGTTCAACGAGTACACCAAGGACGAGTTCAGCAACCGCCTGAACTTCCGCAACGACACCGGCAAGAATTCGGCGCGCCTGACCCAGGTCGACAAGACCATGACCGGCCTGGCCTCGCCCGAGGCCTCGATCATCGGTTCGGACTCCAAGCTGGGGCGCATCTACAGCTACACCACCGCGCAGATCGTCGACCGCGATCGCGATGGCCGCATCACCGACGCCGACCGTTCGACCAAGTCGTACTACTCGCTGGACGGCGCCTCGGGGACCTGGGATCCGCAGGGCTTTCGCCTTCGCCGCTTCTGGGAAGGCTCGCGCGAGACCGGCTCGCTGGCCTCGGTCAATCTCGGCGGCGTCAGCCGCTGGAAGGACTTCACCGTCGATTACGACCTGTCCTACGCCAAGTCGGAAGACAACATCGATGACAGCTACGAGATGGAGTTCCGCAGCGACAAGTACGGCTGGCTGGGCAACAAGGGCGTAAAGGTCACCAACTTCGGCGACAGCCGCTTTCCCAAGTGGGTGCTGAACGACGCCGGCATGGCGGCGATCCACGACAACAGCCAGTACGATTTCTCGGGCCTGTCGGGCGAGATCGGCGGCGCCCAGGAACGCCTGTGGCAGGGCCAGTTCAATCTCGAATGGCGTCCGACCGCGACCTGGCTGGAAGCGGTCAAGACCGGTGGCAAGTTCTACAGCTCCAAGCGCTCGACCTATAGCGGCGAGTTCCTGGACCTCGACGCGGAAGGGACGCTGGCCGACTTCTCGCGCTTCTACGGCAAGGAAGTGACCAGCCTGTTCGACGGCGAGTACTCGGGCCTCTACCGCCTGGGCACGGTGATCGACAACAAGGCCATGCTGGCCGAGCTGCAACGGGCCATGGCCGGCGACAGCACCTTCTTCGAAGGCTTCGCCACCGATCCCGGTAACGCCGAACTGAGCGGCGAGGACAGCTTCACCTTCAAGGAAGACATCTTCGCCGGCTACCTGATGGCGACGGCGCGGGTGGGCAAGGCCCAGGTGATCGGTGGCGTCCGCGTCGAGAACACCAACAACACCATCGACGCCTACATTCTCGACGAGGTGCGGGGCGGGCACTACGCCACCGACAAGAGCGACTTCACCAACGTCCTGCCGTCGATCCACCTGAACTACAGCCTCAACGACCGCACCAAGCTGCGGGCCGCCATCTGGACCAGCTTCGCCCGTCCCGACATCGCCCGCATGTCGTCGGCGCGCGAGTACGGCTACGACACCGACCCCGACGGCGACGGCAAGGAGAACCCGACCAGCGACTGGCTGCTCGTCTCGATCGAGCAGGGCAATCCGGACCTGAAGCCGATGAAGGCGGTCAACTACGACCTGTCGATCGAGCGCTACAACGGCGACACCGGCGCCTATTCGGTGGGGCTGTTCTACAAGGACATCCGCAACTTCCTGTACCGCTCCTCGTCGTCGAACATTCGTGACGGGACGGCCGGGACCAATGTCGGCCCCGACGGCGTGACCGTCTCGATGCCCAACAACGGCAAGTGGGCTAAGGTCTACGGGGTGGAGATCAGCGCCCAGCAGGTGTTCCACTGGCTGCCCGGCGCGCTGTCCAAGCTCGGCGCCAGCGTGAACCTGACGCTGCAGAAGTCCGAGGCCGAAACCGGCATCTCCTGGCACCCCGAGGGCTACACCCTGCCGCTGATGGAGACGCCCGAGCGCGTGGCCAACGTGCAGCTGTTCTGGGAGTACAAGGGCTGGGAAGCCTACGCCGCCTACAGCTATCAGTCCGAGTTCCTCGAAGGCATCCAGGACTTCGGCAACAACCCGTATGAGCAGGACTACGAGTTCGTGGACCTGAACCTGCGGCGCAAGCTGTGGAAGGGCGCGACGGCGTCGATGCAGGTCCAGAACCTCTTCGACAACCACACCTACTGGTACACGGCCGGCGACAGCACCAGCTCCAGCCGGGCCTACATCAAGAACGGGCGGTCGATCTCGTTCGGCCTCAACTACGTCTTCTGATCGGGGCCAGCATGAAACCGACCCAAATCCTGATGCTCGGGGCCGCGCTCGCGGCCCTGGGCGGATCCGCGTTCGCCCAGGGCGGCGCCCAGAAGCCGGAGCGTCCGCTGCGCCCCGAACCGGCGCCGGTGCAGGCGTCCGATCTGCCGGCCGTCCCGCCGACGCTCCTGCCGGAGCGGATCGTCCTGAACCTCACCGCCGATCCGGCCCACGAGATGGCGGTGACCTGGCGTACGGCGCCGGGCCTCCTGGGCCATGTGGAGTACGCCGAGGCCGAGGACGGCCCCGACTTCATCCAGAAGGCGGGGCGCATCGACGCCGTCACCGACGATGCGACGATCGCGGTGAGGGAGGATCCGGCGTTCAAGGCGGCCTATCACTCGGCGGTGCTGAAGGGGCTGAAGCCCGAAACCGTCTACGCCTACCGCGTCGGCGATGGCCGGCGCTGGTCCGAATGGCTGCAGTTCCGCACGGCGGCGACCACCGCCAAGCCGTTCACCTTCCTCTACATGGGCGACATGCAGAACAACATCCTCAGCGAGGCCTCGCGCACGATGAGGATGGCGTTCCGCAAGGCCGGCGACGCGGCCTTCGTCATCCATGCCGGCGACCTGATCAATCGCCACGACAGCGACAACGAGTGGGGCGAGTGGTTCGCGGCCGGCGGCTTCCTCTACGCCCAGACGCCGCAGATGCCGACGCCCGGCAATCACGAGTACGGCCGCGGTCCGGTACTGAACCCGCAGTGGCGGCGCCAGTACACCTTGCCGGAAACGGGGCCCACGGGCGTCGAGAAGCTGAAGGAGACGGCCTGGACCGTCGACTACCAGGGCCTGCGGCTGATCTCGGTCGACGCGCCGCTATTCCACGGCGACGAGGCCATGCGGGCCGAGATGGTGCGTTGGCTGGACGGCCTGCTGGCCGACAACCCCAACCGCTGGACGGCGCTGTTCCTGCACTTCCCGCTGTTCTCGATCGATCCCGACCGCGACAACGAGCGGGTGCGCGACGCGCTCAAGCCCCTGATCGACAAGTACGGCGTGGATCTGGTGCTGCAGGCCCACGATCACGGCTATGCGCGCGGCGCCATCGGGACCGGCGCGATGACCAACGCCGGACCGGGTCACACCTCCGACAAGGGCTCGACCTACGTGGTCTCGGTGGCGGGACCTAAGATGTATCCTGTGGCCGATCTCAGTTGGGCTACGCGCTCGGCGTCGCGCACCCAGACCTTCCAGACGCTGGAGGTGTCGAAGGAGGCCGTGACCTATCGGGCCTTCACCGCGACGGGGCGCGAGCTGGACGCGTTCCGCCTGACCAAGGACGCCAAGGGCGTCGCGCGGATCAAGTCGCTGCCGGTCGACGGCGGCGGCTAGTCGAGGGTGACGCGCCGACGCACGGGCCAGGCCCGCGCGTCGGCGCGATCGGCCGTCGGGCTTATTTCGCGCCGGCGACCATCAGGATCTGCGCCATGGTGGTGGCGATGCTCTCCACGTCGCGGGCCTTGTTGACCTCCATGCCTTCCTCCAGCGAGTGGCCGCGGAAGGTCACGAAGCCGGCGCCCAGGGTGACGGCCGGCTTGCCCAGGCTCATGGGGATGTTGGCGTCGGTCGAGCCGGCCACGTAGCCCATGGGCTTGCCCAGTGCGTCGCCGACGGCCGCCAGCTGCTGCACGAAGGGCGAGTTGGCCGGGGTTTCGCCCACGGGGCGGTCGCCGACCATCTTGTTGTCCAGGCTGATCACGCCGCGCTTGGTCGAGCGGGCGGCGTTCTCGGCCTCGACGGCCTTGGGCAGGATGGCGAGGTAGGCGTCCTCGACGGCCTTCAGCTCGGCCTTGCCGACCGAGCGCATGTCCACGGTCATCGACACCGCGAACGGGATCGAGTTGACCGAGGTGCCGCCCTCCAGCAGGCCGATGTTGTAGACCGTGCGCGGGTCGCTGGGGACCTTCAGCTCGCCGAACTGGCGGGCGGCGTCGGCCAGGGCGAAGGCCGGATTCACCGTGCCGAAGTCGCCCATGCTGTGGCCGCCCGGACCCTTGAAGGTGGTCTTGTAGCGCTTGGAGCCGACGCCGCCGTTGACGATCACGGTGGGGCCGCTGGGCTCCAGCGAGATGAAGGCGTCGATCTTGTCCTTGTACTTGCCCTTGAAGAACAGCTCCTTCATGCCGCGCAGGTCGCCGGGGCCTTCCTCGCCCACGTCGCCGACGAACAGGATGTCGCTCTTGGTCTGGATGCCGGCGGCGTTGATGGCGCGAAGGATGGCCAGGATCGAGCCCAGGCCCACGGTGTCGTCGCCGATGCCCGGGGCGTAGAGCTTGTCTCCCTCGCGGCGCACCTTCACGTCGGTGCTGGCCGGGAACACGGTGTCGAGGTGGGCGGCCACCACCAGCAGGCCGCCGCCGCCCGTGCCCTTGCGCAGGCCCATGACGTTGCCGGCCGCGTCGGTGTCGAGGTCGGTCAGCCCCTCCTTGGCCAGCATGGCCAGATAGGCCTTGCCCTTCTCGGCCTCGCCGAAGGGCGGGGCGGGGATTTCGGTGAGGGTGACGATGTCCTCGACCGTCTGCTCGTAGCCGGCCGCGAGGGTCGCCTTGGCCGCCTTGAAGGCCTTGGAGGCCATCAGGGCCTTGGCCTGCTTGGTGTAGGGCGAGGTGGGCTGCGGCGGGCGCACGTTGCCGAAGTCCACCTGCGCGGCGGGCTTGGCGGCCTCCTGGGCCAGGGCGGGCGCGGCGGCGGCGCAGAGGAGGGCGGCGAGGGCCGCCGAAGCGATGCGGGTTTTCATGCGATGATCTCTGTACTGAATGAGCGGGATCAGAAAGTGCGGCGAACCATGACGCCCAGGGTGCGCGGGGTCAGGCTGACCACCTGGTCCAGAGCCCCGGCGGCCGAGGTGATCGAGACCGGGCCGACCGAGTTGGTCAGGTTCTGGGCGAAGGCGTAGGCGCCCCAGCCTTCACCCTCGACGCCCACGCGCGCGCCCACCACCGTGTAGGCCGGGACCTTCTCGTAGTAGACGTAGCTGGGACGGAACTGCGAGGCCGTGCCGCCGGTGTAGCTGGCGTCCAGGTGCACGAGGCCGTTGAGGCCCTCGCCCACGGGCCAGGTGTAGTCGGCGTTCACCGAGCCGCTGAACTTCGGCACGAACGGCAGGCGGTCGCCCGCCAGGCCGGTCGAGCCCGAGACGGTCACCGACGAGTTGGTCATGTCCTCGGTCAGCTTGGCGTCGGAAACGCCGATGGCGCTGCTCAGGGTCAGGCCGGTCATCGGCCGCAGGGTGGTTTCCAGTTCGAAGCCGCGAATGCGGGCCGCGCCGGCGTTGGTGATGATGAAGAAGTTCGCGCCGACGTTCGCCTGGGCTTGAACCTGGATGTTGTCCCAGTCGATCTGGTAGGCCGACAGATTCACGGTCAGGCGACGGTCGAACCAGTCGCTCTTCACGCCGGCTTCGTAGTTCCACAGGCTGTCGGGGGCAAAGGCCACCAGGCCGGTGGTCAGGCCCGGGATGTTGTTGGCGCCGCCGGGACGGAAGCCCTTCGAGGCCTGGGCATAGGCCATGATCGACTTGCTGAACTCGTAGTTGACGTTGACGCGCTGCACCCAGCCCTTGGCGCTGGCGTCGACCTGGCTGAAGGCCGTGACCGGCGAGTTGGAGATCACGTTGCCGATCGTCACCGCGCCCGAGACGGTCTTGTCATAGTCGAAGCGGCGGGCGCCGCCGGTCACCGTCAGGGCGTCGGTCACGTGGTAGGACAGTTCGCCGAAGAAGGCGGTCTGCTTGACGTCATTGTCGATGTAGCGCGCGCCCAGGGCGTCGAACGGCTGGATGGCCATGCCGGTCGTGGCGTCGGCGCGGGTCTGGATGCTGTCGACGTGGTCCTTGCGGGTCTCGTAGTAGACGCCGCCGGTCCAATCGAGCTTGTCTTCGAACAGGCTGCCGCTGGCGCGCAGTTCATGCGTCCAGGTTTCCAGGCTCATCGGCTGCCACGAGACGGCCGGCCCGCGCGAGTCGGCCMAGGCGGTGTACTGCGACAGCTGGGCGCTGGAGCAGGTCGTGCCCGACAGGCCGAAATAGCGGCCGCAGGCGGCGCTGCTGGCGCGGTTGTTGGCGATGTTGTTGGTCCAGTCGCTGTTCCGCAGCATCTTCCACTTGTAGTACGACGAGGTCGCCGTCAGCGTCGCGAAGTCCAGGTTCCATTCGGCCGTGACGTTGTAGAGCGCCAGCTTGGAGTTGCTCTGGGCGATGGTCTTGCGGTCCGACTTGTAGCGGCCGGCGGCGGCCGACCAGCTGGCCTGGCCGTCGACTTCCTCGTTCTGCAGGGCCGCCGTGGTGCGGATCGTCAGGGTCTCGGTCGGGGTGTAGGTCAGCATCAGGCGGCCGCCGCTGGCGGTCGAGCCGTTGATGTCCTGCTTGTTCAGCGGAACGCTGTCGACATAGCCGCCGCGCTGTTCGCGATAGAGCACCAGGCGCGCGCCCAGCTTGTCCTCGACCAGCGGCACGTTGACCATGCCCTTGCCGTAGTAGCCGCCTTCGCCGCCCTTGGTGGTGGTCGCCTGGGCCTCGACCGCCCCGGCGTATTCGTTGGTGTCGGCCTTGTTGAAGATCACCCGCAGGGTGCCGCCCATCGAGCCCGAGCCGTACAGCGTGCCTTGCGGGCCGCGCAGCACCTCGACGCGTTCGACGTCGAACAGGTTGATGTCGGGAGTGGTCGAGCCGGCGTCCTGGGTGGTGCCGGTCGGGCCGGTCAGCGGGGTTTCGTCGTAATAGAGGCCGGTCGTCGCTTCGCCGGCGCTGCGCACGCCGCGCAGGGTGATGCGGCGGTTCGACGGCGTGCCGCCGTCCAGCGACAGGTTCGGCACCTGGCGGAAATAGTCATTGATGCCCGTGGCGCCGATCCGGCTGAGCTGGGTCTCGCCGACGGCCGAGATGCTGAGCGGGGTGTCCTGCAGGCTGGTCGAGCGCTTCAGCGCGGTGACGATGATCTCGTCGACGGCGGCGTCGGGCGTCTCCTGGGCATGGGCGCTGGCGGCGGCCAGGGCGGCCAGGGCGCTGGTGGCCAGGGCCGCGCGGCGGAAGGTGCGGAAGACAGTGCGGTTCAAGTTCATCCCCTTCGTTGAGGACCGGCCGAAGGCTCGGTTCCGGGCCGCAAGACGGGCGAGGGGAGAGCGCCCTTACGACTTTTTTCACTTTCGGGCGTCGGTTTGCGCGCCTGGTCAAGCTGCACGCAAATTGGGCGCATGCTGATCAAATGGGCGGCGCGCGGCCGAAACTCCGGTCTCGGCGCCGGTTCGGCCATCGCCTGGCGGCGAAGTTCGAATAGCCCGGCCCCAGAGCGGGAGAACGAGGTGTCGGTACAGTCCGCGTTCAGTCAGGCGACGATCGCCCAGGCCCGGCCAGGCGATATCGACCAGGTCGTGCGTCGGCACGAGGGGATGCTGCGCCGGTTCATCGCCCTGCGTATCGGCGGCGGGGCCGATGTCGACGACCTGGTGCACGAGGTGTTCGTGCGCTTCGCCCGTCGCCCGCCGGACGAGAGCGTCGAGCGGCTGGATTCCTATCTCTTCCAGACCGCCGCCAACCTGATCCGCGACCGCGCCCGCCGCCAGCAGGTGCGCCGCCTGGCCGCTCCCGAGATCGAGGATGACGCCGCCGCCCAGGCGCCGGCGACGCCCGAACAAACGCTGATCGACCGCGAGACCCTGACGGAGGTTCGTCGCGCCCTGGCCGATCTTCCCGAACGTACTCGCCACGTGTTCCTGCTTTACCGCATCGACGGACTGCGGCATCAGGCCATCGCCGACGCCCTGGGGGTGTCGATCAGCACCGTGGAGAAGGACGTGCGCAGGGCCATGGCCCACCTGACCCGACGGGTTCGCCGTCCATGAGCCCCGTTCCCGCCAATGACGGCCTGGCCGACGTCTACGACGCCGCGGCCGACTGGCACGAGCGTCGGCGCGCGCCCGGCTGGAGCGTCGCGGACGAGGCCGCGCTCACCGCCTGGCTGGAGGCCGGCGCAGATCATGTCGACGCCTATGCGGCCATGGCCGAGGTCGAGGCCGTGCTCGACGACGCGGTCGCCGCCGGCGGCCTGGAGCGCGAGATGGCCCAGGCCCGCGCGGCCTTCGCCCAGGGCAGGGCCCGCCGTTCTCGCCGAAACCTGGCCTTGATGGCGGCCGGCCTGGCCGGCGTCGCCGTGCTGGCGGGCTTGGGCGGCCTGGCCTGGATGGGCGCCGGTGCGTCCGAACAGAACTTCGCCGCCGCGCCGGGCCAGCGCAGCGCCGTGGTGCTGGCCGACGGCTCGCACGTGGTGCTCGACGGCGGCACGCGGCTGACCGCCCGCATCGACCGGCGCTCCAGGAACATCGTCCTCAGGGATGGCCGGGCCTTCTTCGACGTCGCCCATGACCCGTCGCGTCCGTTCGAGGTCAGCGGCGGCGGCCACGTGGTGCGTGCGCTCGGCACGGCCTTCGAGGTAGACCTGACGCCGAACGCGCAGGCCTATCGCGTTGCGCTGCTGCGCGGACGGGTGCGGGTCAGCGGCCAGGCAGCGCCCGTCGAGCTGGCGCCGGGCCAGATGCTTGCGGCCAACGTGCAGGGACGCGAGACGGTTTCGGCCGCCGACGTCGCGGCCGCCACGGCCTGGCGCGACGGCCGGCTGCTGCTGAAGGGCGACGCGCTTTCCGACGCCGCCGCCGAGATCAACCGCCGGGGCGGACGCCGGATCGTCGTGCGTGGCTCGGCCAAGGACCTGAAGGTCAGCGGCGCCTTCGGCAGCGATGATCCGCTGGCCTTCGCCCGCGCGGTGGCCGTGATCCACGGCCTCACGGTCGGCGAGGCGGCCGACGGATCGATCGTGCTGTCTCCGGCCAAGGACACCGGTGCGACGGCGGACTAGCCGCGCGGCGCCGGCCCTGGCGGCCGTGGTGCTGCTGGCACAGGCCCCGGCGGTCCTGGCGGCTCCCCTTCGTTTCGACGTCGCGGCGGGACCGCTCGAAGGGGCCTTGCAAGCCTATGCCGAGCAGACCGGCGTCGATGTCCTGTTCGCGCCGCAGGCCGTGGCCGGCCGCCGGTCCCGCGGCGGGCGGGCCGTGGCCGAACCGGAAGAGGCCTTGAAGCGCCTGCTGAAAGGCAGCGGGCTCACCGCCCGCCGCATCGGCCCGCGCGCCTTCGCCGTCGCCCCGGCCGCGCCGTCGTCGCGGATGGTCGACCGGACGCCCGAGGCGCGTGAACCCGCTAAGAAGGTCGAGGGCGTCGCGCCGCTGGATGCGGTGCTGGTCCAGGCCCGACGCCGCGAAGAGCGGCTGATCGACGTGCCGGCCTCGGTCGCCGCCGTTTCGGCCGCCGATCTCGAACGCCTGGGCGGCGACGGGATGCTGGCCCTGAGGCAGGCGGCCCTGGGGCTGACGGCCGCCGGCCAGGTCTCGGTCGAGACGCCGACCCTGGTGATCCGCGGCCAGCGGCGAGCCACGGCCGGCGATTCCGCGCTGTCGGTGATCACCTATGTCAACGAGGCGCCGCTGCCCAACAACGGCTCGATCCTGCCCTCGTTCGACCTGGCGGAAGTGCAGGTGCTGCGCGGTCCGCAAGGCGTGCTGTTCGGCCGCAACACCACCGGCGGCGCCCTGCTGATCCAGACCAACGAGCCGGGGCGCGTGGCCTATGCCCGCATCGCGACCGGATCCTACCGCCTGCGCGAGATCGAGGCGGCGGCCGACCTGACGGATGGGCGCGCGCCTCTGGCCGCCCGTCTGGCCGTCTACGGGCTCAAGCGCGACGGCCTGGTCGAGAACCTCGGCGTCGGCGGCGACCTGGATGATCGCGATCAGGTCGGGCTGCGACTGTCGCTGGCGTGGAAGCCGCAGGGGCCGCTGTCGGCGCTGCTGGTGCTGGACGGCTTTCGGGCCTGGGAGACGGGCAGCGCGGCGATCCTGTCAGGGACCTATCCCAATCCGCCGGACGTCACCGGCGGCGGCAACGGCCGCATGCCCGAGGCCGCGCCCTATTTCGACTGCGGCGCGGCGGGGTGCGACATCGACATCGCCCTGGCCCGCCAGAGGGCGCGGGGCATACGCGCCACCGACATCGATCTTCCCCCGCGTTCGGATCGCCGCAACGACGGCGCCACCCTGCGGCTCGACTGGCGCGAAGGCGGGCTCGACGTCCGCTCGGTCACCGCCTATCGGCGCAGCGTGCTCGACAGCGCCCTCGACAGCGACGGCTCGCCGCTGCCGTTGAACCAACTGGTCCGCCACATCGACCTTGGCCAGTTCACGCAGGAGGTGCGGGCCAGTCGGGCTGGGCAGGGCGGCGCCTGGCAGGCGGGCCTGTTCTACATGTCCACCGCGCCGGTCGGCGTGCAGCGATCGCTGTGGGCCAGCGTGGTGACACCCTCCAATCCGGCCAGGGTCGAGTTCCAGTACCGGCGCGGCGAAAGCCTGGCCGGCTTCGTCGACGCCACCCGGCGGCTGGGCGCGGGCTTCGAACTGGAGGCGGGGCTGCGCTATACGCGCGACGTCTCCAGCGCCTGCCTGGTGCGGGTCGCGGCCCCCGTCGCCGACATCAGCGAGGCGGCCTGCGGCGAGGCGGGGCGCGCCCAATCCTCGGCTCCGACCTGGACCCTGGGCCTGACCTGGCGGGGGCGGCCGAACCTGACGCTCTACGCCGTCACCCGTCGCGGCTATCGGGCCGGCGGCGTCAACGCGCCCAACTTCGGACCGTTGCTGGAGGCCTATCAGGTCTACGCGCCCGAAAGCCTGACCGACCTGGAACTGGGCCTGAAATGGGTCGGCGGCGCGGGCGACTGGCGCCATCGCGTCGACGCGGCCCTGTTCCGGGGCTGGTCGCGCGACATCCAGCGCGCCCTGTTTCCGGCCGAGAACTTCGATGGCGACGGGATCGCCGCCAACGATCCGCCCAGCCTGATCATCAACGCCGGCTCGGCGCGGATCAGCGGCCTGGAGCTGGGCTGGCGAGGCCAGAGGGGCCGGCGCCTGACCCTGTCGGCGTCGGCGACGTTGACTCAGGCGCGGTTCACGACCCTGACCGTGCCGGCGCTGCTGGCGGGACTGACCCCGACCGATCCCGCCTCGCTGCGCTTTTCCTATTCGCCGCCCTACACCGCGCGGCTGGCCGCCGACTGGCTTGCGGTCGATTCCGAGCGCTTCGGACGCTGGACGCTGTGGGCCGACGTCTTCCAGAGCGGCCGCGTGCGCTATGTCGAGCGGGCCCGCGACAGCAACGGGATGCAAGGCGCCTTCGCGGTCGCCGGCGCGGGCCTGGCCATGCAGCCGGCCGGCCGCGACGACCTGACCCTTTCGCTGGCGGTGCGAAACCTGTTCGACGAGGTCTATGCGGCCGGCGGCGGCGCGATCACCCCGGCGGTGACCGCCACGTCGCTGATCTACGGCGAGCCCCGCACGATCGAGGCGGCCGTCAGACGGCGCTTCTGACCGCGAGCGGAGATTCTCCGGGCGCGCACCCTGTGGTCGCTTTTTCGCACCGGCTCGCGGATTGATTGGTCACAGGAAGGCGCGCCTCAAAAAATGGGCTGGGCCCGCCGACGGCGCGGAGGACCTCCTCGATCGTCGCCCAGCCCTTGCGGTAAGCCGGTTTCCCTTCCGTCATGCCCACGCCCGTCACGGCCCTGTCGTCGTGCGAATTTCCGCCTGACATCCAAATGTAGCGCGCGTGTCACGACGCCGCCCTAAGCGCCCCTCGCGTTTGCAAGAGGGGTCCAGATGTCCAAGCCGTTCGCCGCCAGCCGCCGCCTGATCGCCGGCCTGCTCGCCACCAGCGCCCTGTCGGCGCCGCTGCTCGCCCACGCCGCCGAGGACGAAGCGCCCAGCGCCGTCGAGGAAGTCATCGTCACCGGCCAGCGCGAGGCCCAGCGCGCCGCCATCGCCGTCAAGCGTGACGCCTTCGTGGTGTCCGACGTGGTCTCGGCCGACGACATCGGCAAGCTGCCCGACCACAACACCGCCGCCGCCCTGCGCCGCATTCCCGGCATCTCGGTGATGGAAGATCAGGGCGAGCCGCGCTTCCCGGTCATCCGCGGCCTGCGCTCGACCTACAACCGCACCACCATCGACGGCGCCCTCGTGGCCTCGGTCGACGAGAGCGGCCGCACCGTGCCTATGGACATCGTGCCCTCGGTGATGGCCGGCCGCCTTGAGGTCATCAAGACCGTGACGCCCGAGAACGACGGCAACGCCATCGGCGGGGTCATCGACGTCACCACCCGCAGCGCCTTCGACGCCGGCCGGCCGTTCTTCAACGGCATGGCCTCCTACGGTTTGTACGAGCGCCACGGCGACGTGCGCAACGACAAGCCGTCCTATCGCCTGGCCTTCGCCGCCGGCCGCACCTTCGGCGCCGAAGACCAGTGGGGCGTGGTCATCGGCGCCTCGCACGAGCAGCTCGACTACGACATCCCGCAGGTCGAGGCCGCCGATCCCAGCGTGCGCGAGTACACCGCCGCCGGGGCGCCGGTGCTGTCGGGCGCGGCCAACGGCAACGGCATCCAGGTGCCGACCCAGGTGCGCCTGTTCTGGTACAACAACACCAAGCAGCGCAGCGGCGTGAACGGCAAGGTCGAGTACCGCCCCAGCGACGACTTCCGCTGGGAGGCCTCGGCCCTGTTCTCGCGCATGGAGGACGACGAGGAGCGCATCGAGTATCGCATCGAGCCGCTCGGCAATGTCGCCAATCAGAACCAGACCAGCGGCAGCTTCGCCCGCGGCCGCGGCATCATCCAGCTGAACCAGCCGATCACCAAGCGCGAGATCGGCATGGCCCGCACCGGCTTCGACTGGAGCCTCGCCCCGCAATGGAAGCTCGACGGCGACCTCGTCTACTCGCAGGCCGGCCTTGAGGTGCCCAACCACTCGGTCGAGTTCCGCACCGTCGACGCCCAGGGCGCCAACTACGGCTTCACCTACGACACGACGAACCCGCTGTTCCCGGTCTTCACCCCGGTGAACGAGGCGGCGATGCGCAACCCGGTCAACTACGTGCTGCAACAGCACCGCGACGCCCTGACCAAGACCGACGAGAAGACCAGCCAGGCCCGCTTCAACCTGGCCTTCGACGACGACGGCGCGTGGAAGGCCAAGGCCGGCGGCCTGCTGCGCTCGACCAAGCGCGACTTCACCAGCAGCCAGGTCAATTACCGCGCCGGCAGCGGCTTCACCTACACGCTGGACGAGGTCGACGTCGCCGGTCCCGACCAGCTGATCGCCGGCCGCTACCGCCTGACCCCGCGCATCGGCGCCGCCGAGGCCATGGCCTTCTTCAAGGCCAACCGCGACCGCTTCACGACCACCACGGCCGCCCCGAGCGGCAACTACGAGGTCGAGGAGGACATCTACGCCGGCTACGCCCAGGCCAGCTACGCGTTCGGCGACGTCACCCTGCTGGGCGGCCTGCGCTACGAGCACACCAAGGTCTCGTCCGACGCCATCCGCAACACCGGCGGCGTGCTGACCCCGACCAGCAACGACGGCGCCTACGACAACTGGCTGCCCAGCCTGCATCTGCAGTGGAAGCCCGCCGACAAGCTGATCGTCCGCGCCGCCTGGACCAACACCATCGGCCGCCCCGACTACGGCTCGCTGGCCGCCACCGAGACCCTGAACTTCGACGGCAGCCAGCCGACCCTGTCGCGTGGCAATCCCGGCCTCAAGGCGCGCGAGAGCGAGGGCCTGGACCTGTCGGTCGAGTACTATCCGACCGACGGCATGATCTCGCTGGCGGTGTTCAGCAAGGACATCAAGAACGAGATCTTCACGCTCAGCTCGACCGAAACCCTCGACGTCGGCCGCGGCCCCGAGACGGTGCTTGTCTCCACGCCGCGCAACGCCGAGACCGCCAAGATCAAGGGCGTCGAGTTCGCCGTGCAGCAGGCCTTCACCTTCCTGCCCGCGCCGTTCGACGGCTTCGGCTTCAACGGCAACATCACCTGGCTGGACACCGAGTTCACGTTCCTGACCTCGGCCGGCCCGCGCGTGACGGGCCTGTTCCAGCAGCCCGAGATCACCACCAACGAGTCGATCTACTACCAGCGCGGCCCGTTCGAGGCCCGGATCTCGCACAACTACATCGGCGGCCAGCTGGAGACGATCAACGACGCCAACCCCAACTCCGACCAGTACTGGAAGGGCCGTCACGTGTTCGACGCCAGCCTGTCCTGGCGCTTCGCCGACCACTACACCGTGTTCGTCGAGGGCCAGAACCTCTCCAACACCGGCCGCCAGGAAGTGACCGGCCCGGGCCGCGGCTACCTGCAGGAATGGGCCAACTACGGCCGCACCTACTGGGTCGGCGCGGCGGTAAGCTTCTAGGACAGGGGCGAGGAGACCGATCATGATCCTGGAACTCATCGCGGCCCTGTCGCTGCAGGCCGAGGTCCCCGCCGCCTCGGCAGCCGCAACCGCCCGCAAGGCCGAGACCGTTCGACGCTACGATGCGGGCGCGTCTCAAGGCGCGGCCGCGGGTCCAAGCGACGTCTACGCCGTCAGCGACTGGCGCATCGTCCGCTTCGACAAGAAGACCGGCGAGAAGCGCGCCGAGTGGACGGGCGACAAGGCCCGCTTCCCCCACATCAATTCGTGCGCGGTGATCGCCAGGGAGCTGGTCTGCGCCAGCTCCAACTTCCCCGCCACGCCGCAGGTCAGCACGGTCGAGATCTTCGATCCCATGACCCTGGCCCACAAGCGCAGCATCTCGCTGGGCCTGGGCACGGGTTCGATCACCTGGGTCGACCGCCACGACGGCGCTTGGTGGGCGATGTTCGCCAACTACGACGCCAAGGGCGGCGAGCCCCCGCGCGACCACCGCCACACCACGCTGGTGAAGTTCGACGACCAGTGGCGTCGCCTCGAGGCCTGGGCGCTGCCGGCCAGCGTGCTGGAGCGCATCAAGCCGATGAGCATCTCCGGCGGCGGCTGGGGTCCCGACGGGCGGCTCTATCTCAGCGGCCACGACCTGCCCGAGCTCTACGTGATGCAGCTGCCGATGGGCGGCGGGGTGCTCGACCATCTCGACACGATCGGCATGGGGGCCGAGGGCCAGGCGATCGACTGGGACGAAAGCGACAAGGGCATGCTCTACGGCATCACCCGCCGTTCGCGCGAAGTTCTGGCGATGCGGGTTCCGCTGGCGAAGTAGTTTCTGCGATTAATTCGCATCTATGAACACCTAAGGGGCCCCGACGCCTTGCGAGTCGGGGCCCTGGCGTTTCATCATCGGGGTCAATCGCTTCCCAGCGCAGGACCCAGCCAGTGACCGACCAGGATTCCAAGCAGCGTTCAGGCATCCAGTCGGTCGGCATCGGCCTGCGGGTGCTGGACGTGCTGGCGACGCTGGACGGCCCGGCCGCCCTGGGCGTGATCGCCCAGGCCTCGGACCTGTCGGCCTCGCAGGCCCACCGCTATCTGGCCAGTCTGGTCGCCTCGGGCATGGCCAAGCAGGATCCGGCCACCGGCCGCTACGATCTGGGCCCCGGCGCGCTGCGCCTGGGTCTGGGCGCCCTGGCGCGGGTCGACGCTTTCCGCGAGGCCGACGAGGCCATCACCGCCTTTTCGCGGGAGACCGGCCGCACGGTGCAGATCGCCGCGCTTGGTCCCAGCGGCCCGATCGTCGTGCGCTGGGCGATGGGGGCGCCCCCGGTCGCCACCTCGCTGATGGTCGGCTCGTCGCTGCCGCTGCTGCGCTCGGCCACCGGCCACGTGTTCCTGGCCTTCCGGCCCGACAGCCACACCCGCCACATGGTCGAGCGCGAGACGCAGGCCGAGCGCGGCCTGGCGCCCGTCGACGTCGAGGCGCTGCGTCAAAGGGTGCGCAAGACCGGCTATTCGGCCATCAGCGGCTCGCTGATCCCGGGCCTGCGCGCCACGGCCCTGCCGATCTTCGACCTGCAGGGCGAGGCCGTGGTCACCGCCACGGTCCTGGCCACCGACGCCTTCGTGCCCGACCGCGACGACGAGGTCCGTCAGGCCCTGGCTGCTGTCTGCGACCAGGTGACGACCACCATCGGCGGCCRTCGCCCGGCGGTCTGAGGCGGGCTTTCACCACTCACCTGGCATTGAAAGGAAACGTGTCATCCCGGCCGTAGGAGCGCGATAGCGATCCGTAGAGCCGGGACCTCCCACGTCGGCAGATCCGCAACGGTGGGGGATCCCGGCGCTCCGCTTCGCTACGGCCGGGATGACAACGCAATTGGCCATAGAAGCCGAAAGCCTGCAGGTTTCTCGTCATGCGAGCGCGGACCCCAATCCGAGTTTCCCCGCGAAGGCGGGGACCCAAGCCGAGTCCGCGGGGGTCGCTATGGCCCTGCGGTATCCCCGAGGCGGCTTGGGTCCCCGCCCTCGCGAGGATCGGGAAGCGCGTTAGGCGACCTCAGGCGGCCGCCTTGCGCAGGTCCGTTCCCGGATCGCCCGCCAGATCCGCCTTCAGCGGCTTGCCGATCAGCCGGCGGGCCGAGGCGAAGTCGCGGGGCTGGTCCAGGCACGCGGCCCCGACCAGCACGCCGTCGCGCAGATAGAGCCGAACCGCTTCGCCCCGCGCCACCACCGTGTCGCCGGCGGCCGGATCGCCCAGAATCTGGAGGTTGTGGCCGCACTGGGCGGTCCAGAACCACGGGGCGGGTTCGGCCTCGGCCGGCTGGCCCAGGATCGCCAGCGCCGCCGCCCGGGCCGAGCTCTGGGCGTGGGCCCAGGTCTCCATCCGCTGCGGCGCGGCCGCGTCGCCGAACCGGCGCAGGGCGAGATCGCCGATGGCGTAGACGTTTGCATCGCCGATCGAGCGATAGCGCTCGTCGACCAGCACGCCGGCGCCCACCGGCAGGCCGGCGGCCTGGGCCAGTCCTGCGCGCGGTACGATGCCGATACCCACGACCACGAGATCGGCCTCCAGAGACGAGCCGTCGTCGAGCCGCAGGGCCAGCGTCTCGCCAGCCGGCTCGATGGCGGCCACCGAGCGGCCAAGGCGAATCTCCACGCCGACCCGGGCATGGGCGGCCGCCAGCCAGTCGGCGGCGTCGCCCGGCACGTTGCGGCCCAGCAGGCGCTGGCCGGCCTCGATGACGATGGCGGTCAGGCCAAGCTCGTGCAGGGTCGAGGCCGTCTCCAGCCCGATCACCCCGCCGCCGATCACCACGGCGCGGCCGCCGGGCCTGGCGGCCGCCGCGATGGCCTTGGCGTCGCCCGTCGTGCGCAGCGGAAAGATCTTCGGATGGGCCGGGAAGGGCAGCTGCCGGGGCGCGCCGCCGGTGGCCAGGATCAACTGGTCATAGGGCAGGGCGCTTCCATCCGAGAGCGTGACGGTGCGGTTCTCGCGGTCGATCGCGGCGGCCGCGACTCCTAGCCGCAGGTCGACGCCAAGTTCGCTCCAGCGGGATTCCTCGGCGAGGTAAACGGGGGCGGCCTCCTTGCCCGACAGGTACTCCTTGGACAGGCTGGGTCGTTCGTACGGGTGCTCGGCCTCCTCGCCGACCAGCGTGATCGATCCGGAAAAACCCAATTCTCTCAAGGTGATGGCGGTCGCGCCGCCGGCATGTCCGGCGCCGACTACGACGATGCGTTGTTCCATGGCGTGTGCTTCCTCTCGCGTTGCATAATATGCAATGCATTTGACATGGATCAAAACCCACGACAGGGTGAGGGTCAATGGCGACGTGAGATCGCCGCTTCGACCACCGTCTGGGAGCTGCCCATGACCATCCCCGTTCGTCCCCCGGAAGGCCGCCTGTGGCCCGTCGACGCGGACGCCGCCGTCCCGTACTGGGTCTATTCAGACCCCGAGATCTACGCTGAGGAGCTGCGCAAGATCTGGTACGGCCCGCACTGGCTGTACGTCGGCCTGGAGTGCGAAATCCCCAATGTCGGCGACTGGAAGACCGCCACCCTCGGCGAGCGTCCGGTCGTCATGGTGCGCAGCGCCGAGAACGAGATCTCGGTCGTCGAGAACCGCTGCGCCCACAAGGGCGTGAAGTTCTGCCAGGCGCGCTTTGGCCACTCGCAGGAGTTGATCTGCCCGTATCACCAGTGGTCGTACGCGCTGAACGGCGACCTGCAGGGCGTGCCGTTCCGCCGGGGCGTCAAGCGCCAGGGCGGGATGCCGGCCGACTTCGATCTTGCGCAGAACGGCCTGACCAAGCTGCGCGTCGAGGAAGTCCACGGCGTCGTCTGGGCCACCTTCTCCGAAGAGACCCCGGCCTTCCGCGAGTATCTCGGCGAGAAGTTCTGGAAGCACTACACGCGCGTCTATGACGGCCGGAAGCTGGAAGTGCTGGGCTACAACCGCCAGCACATTCCGGCCAACTGGAAGCAGATGCAGGAGAACATCAAGGACCCGTACCACGCGGGCCTGCTGCACGTGTTCTTCGCCACCTTCGGCCTGTTCCGCGCCGACCAGAAGTCGGCCGTCGACATCGACGACGAGGGCCGCCACGGCATCCTGATCTCCCGCAAGGGCGAGCAGGAAAAGACCGAGGCCATGGCCGACATCCGCAACTTCCAGGGCGACCTGGTGCTTGAGGATCCCCGCGTCATGGACGTGGTGCAGGAGTTCCCGGGCGAAGAGACCGTGGGGATGATCACCATCTTCCCCAGCGTGATCCTGCAGCAGCAGGTCAATTCGCTGACCACGCGCCAGATCGTGCCCAAGGGTCCGGGCGGCTTCGACTTCCACTGGACCCACTGGTGCTACGCCGACGACACGCCGGAGATGCGCCTGCGCCGCACGCGCCAGGCCAACCTCTTCGGCCCGGCCGGCTTCGTCTCGGCCGACGACGGCGAGGTGCTGGAGATGACCCAGCAGGGCGCCACGCCGTCTCCCGACGCGCACATGATCCTGCAGATGGGCGGTCGCGCCATCGAGAGCACCGACCACCAGGTCACCGAAACAGCCGTGCGCGGCATGTACCGCTACTGGCGAAAGGTGATGGGCCTGTGAGCACCACCCTGACCAAACGTCCGGCCGCGATCACGCGTGATGCGATCCGCGACCTCTATGACGACTACTATGGAACCCTGGACGAGGTGCGGCTGCACGACTGGCCCGAGTACTTCACGCAGGACTGCCTCTATCGGGTGATCCCGCGCGAGAACTTCGAGGCCGGCTACACCCTCAGCACCATGCAGGCCGAAAGCCGCGGCATGCTGAAGGACCGGGTGACGGGCCTGACCCGCACCCAGATGTACGCGCCGCGCTACTACCGCCGCTTCCCGACCGCTCCCCGGATCGTCGGAGAGGAAAACGGCGGGGTGCGCACGCGCCACAACCTGCTGCTCGTCCAGACCCTGATCGACAAGCCTTCGGAGATCGTCCTGTCGGCGGTCTGCCACGACCTGATCGTGGCCGACGAGGGCCGCCTGCGCTTTGCCGAGCGCGTGGTGGTCTTCGACTCCGAAATGCTCCCCAACAGCTTGGTGTACCCCGTATGACCGACGTCATCGACAACGCGGCGCTGACCTGGGCGCCCGCCATTCCTCCGTCCGACCTCGAAGAGTTCGGCGTCGCCGCCGCCACCGTCGGCGGCCTGAAGGTGGCCCTCTACGCCGTCGACGGCGAGTATTACGCCACCGCCGACCTCTGCACCCACGGCGCGGCCAGCCTCGCCGACGGTTTCTTCGACGGCGAGCTGATCGAATGCCCGCTGCACCAGGGCACCTTCAACGTGAAGACCGGCGCGGCCGTCGGCGCGCCTTGCTCGGTGGCCGTGCGCACCTTCCCGGTGAAGCTGGAAGGCGGCCTGCTGCACGTCGGCCTGCCGGGAGGCGCCTGATGGAGACGGTGCTTCGCAACGACCAGCGCAGCCAGCTCGAGGCGCTGTACGAGCAGATGGAGCCGGAAGGCCTCTATCCGCTCTGGGAAAAACTGAGCGCCCTGGTGCTGCCCCAGCCGGACTCGCCGGCCAAGGTCCACAAGTGGTCCTATGACAGCGCCCGGGACTATCTGATGCGGGCCGGCGACCTGATCAGCGCCAAGCAGGCCGAGAGGCGTGTGCTGATCCTGGAAAACCCGGGGCTGGGCGGATTGTCGAGCATCACGCCGAGCCTCTACGCCGGCCTGCAGCTGATCCTGCCGGGCGAGATCGCGCCCGCCCACCGTCACGCCCAGTGCGCGCTGCGCTTCGTGCTGGAAGGCGAGGACGCCTACACCTCGGTGGACGGCGAGAAGGCCGTCATGCGGCCCTTCGACCTGGTGCTCACCCCGGGCGGCCAGTGGCACGACCACGGCAATCCGACGAGCAAGCCGATGATCTGGCTCGACGGCCTGGACATCCCCACCGTCCGCCACTTCGACGCCAGCTTCGCCGAGGGCTATGCCGAGGACCAGTTCCCCGAGCAGGCGCCGGCCGGCGACAGCCTCAACCGCTACGGCCGCAACATGCGTCCGCTGAAGGGCCACACCGCCGACCGCCGCCCGGCCCACCAGCCGCTGTTCCACTATCCCTATTCGGAGTGGCGGCCGGCGCTGGACGCCATGGCCAAGGGCGCACAGATCGATCCGCACCTGGGCCACGCGCTGGAGTTCCTCAATCCCGTCAACGGCGGGCCGATCATGTCGACCATTTCGGCGCATGTGCGGCTGATGCCCGCGGGGTTCGAGACCCGCGACCGCCGCTCGACCGACGGCACGATCTTCGTGGTCGTGGAAGGGCAGGGCGAGGCGGTCGTCGAGGGCGAGACCATCGCCCTTGCCCCCCGCGAGATCCTCGTCGTCCCGTCGTGGAAGACGGTCCGTTTCAAGGCCCAAAGCCAGCTCGTCCTGTTCGGCTACTCCGACAAGGCCTGCCAGGAAAAGCTGAACCTCTACAAGGAAGAAAACCTGTGAGCCTGATCTTCGAACCCCAGGCGCCGGTCCTGGCCGCCACCTCCACCGGCGAGCAGTTCCCGGTTCGCCGCATCTTCTGCGTCGGCCGCAACTACGCCGCCCACGCCCGCGAGATGGGCCGCGATCCCGACCGCGAGCCGCCGTTCTTCTTCACCGCCTGGGCCGAGACGGTCGTGCCGGACGGCGCGACGATCGCCTATCCGCAGAAGACCAAGGACTTCCATTACGAGGCCGAACTCGTGGTCGCCATCGGCAAGACCGGCCGCGACATCGCCGTCGAGGACGCGCTCGACCACGTCTGGGGCTACGCCACGGGCCTCGACATGACCCGCCGCGACCTGCAGCTGGAAGCCCGCGCCCAGGGCCGCCCCTGGGACACCGGAAAGAATGTCGAGCAGTCCTCGCCGCTGGGCCTGATCCAGAAAGCCGGCGAAGGCTTTGATCCGACCAAGGGCGAGATCAAGCTGACGGTGAACGGGCAGACCAAGCAGCAGGCCGATCTGGCCGACCTGATCTGGCCGGTGGGCGACATCGTCGCCTACCTCTCGGGCCTCTACCGCATCGAGCCGGGCGACCTGATCTACACGGGCACCCCGGCCGGCGTCGGCGCCGTCGTCGAGGGCGACGCGATGGTCGTCACCATCGAGGGCCTGGCCCCGCTGAACATCACGGTCGGACCGCCCGCGGCCTGACCTGCGACCACCAAGACTAGGGACAAGGGGAGCGGCCACAGAGCCGCCCCCTGCGAAGAGGAAACGACAATGGCTACTCTTGAAGCGACGGCGGGCAACGCCGTCGTCGACCGGGCGAGGTTCGGCTCGCTGCAGTTCGGCGTCACCGCGCTCTGCGCCATCATCGCCATGCTCGACGGGTTCGATACGCAGGCCATCGCGTATGTCGCCCCGCGCATCGCCGAGGACTGGGGCCTGACCCCGGCCGCCTTCGGCCCGATCTTCGCCGTGGGTCTCCTGGGCCTGACCGTCGGCGCCTTCCTGCTCAGCCCCGCCGCCGACAAGTTCGGCCGCAAGACCATCATCCTGATCTCGACCGTGATCTTCGGCCTGTTCGCCCTGCTGACGGCGACCTCGGGCTCGATGAACGAGCTCCTGATGTACCGCTTCCTCACCGGCATCGGTCTGGGCGCGGCCATGCCCAACATCATCGCCCTGACCAGCGAGTATGCGCCCGAGCGCCTGCGCGCGACGCTGGTGACGGTGATGTTCTGCGGCTTCCCGCTGGGTTCGACCCTGGGCGGGGTGCTGTCGACCGGCCTGATCGACCAGTTCGGCTGGCACTCGGTGTTCGTGGTCGGCGGCGTGTTGCCGCTGCTGCTGGTGCCCGTGCTGATGGTCATGCTGCCGGAGTCGGTGCGCTTCCTGGTCGCCAAGGGCGCGCCGGAAAGCAAGATCGCCCCGATCGTGCGCCGCATCGATCCTTCCGCCTCGACCGCCGAGTTCGTCTCGCACCTGCGCAGCGAGCAGGCCGAGGCCCCCAAGGGCTTCTCGGTCGCCCAGCTGTTCACGCAAGGCCGCGCGCCGGTCACGGGCCTGCTGTGGGTGGCGTTCTTCATGAACCTGCTCGTCATGTACTTCCTGGTGAACTGGCTGCCGACCCTGCTGAAGGGCGCGGGCCTGCCGCTGTCGATGGCCATCCTGTCGACCGCCACCCTGAACCTCGGCGGCGTGGTCGGGGCCATCGCCCTGGGCCGCCTGATCGACCGCTTCAGCCCCTACATCGTGCTGGGCGCGGCCTATGCGGCCTCGGCCGCCTTCATCGCCGTCATCGCGCTGGGCGGCACCCACCTGACCACCCTGCTGGTCGGGGCGGCGCTGTCGGGCTTCGGCGTCGTCGGCGCCCAGATCGGCTGCAACGCCCTGGCCGCGTCGGTCTATCCCACCGCCATCCGCGCCACTGGCGTGGGCTGGGCGCTGGGCGTCGGCCGCGTCGGCGCCATCGTCGGCCCGCTCGTGGGCGGCGCGCTCCTCGCCAACAAGTGGGCCCCCGGTTCGATCATCCTGACGGCCGTGGTTCCCGCCCTCATCGCCTCGCTGGCCGTCTTCATCCTCGGCGGCGTGCGCAAGAAGTCCGGAGTTTAAAGACCACCATGATCCTGCACGGCTATTTTCGTTCGACCGCGTCGTGGCGCGTGCGGATCGCCCTGGGCCTCAAGGGCCTCGCCGCCGACCAGGTGTTCCATCACCTGCGTCGGGGCGAGCAGCGGGCGCCGGATTACCTGGCGATCAACCCGCAAGGCCTGCTGCCGGCTCTGGCCCTCGACGACGGCCGGGTGCTGACCCAGTCGCTGGCCATCGTCGAGTATCTCGACGAGATCCACCCGCAGCCGCCGCTGCTGCCCTCCGACCCGTTCGCCAAGGCTGAAGTCCGGGCGGTGGCCCAGGCCATCGCCTGCGACATCCACCCGGTGCAGAACCTCAAGGTCCTGGCCCGCCTGCGCGAGCTTGGTCTCGACGAGCCCGCCGTCCAGGGCTGGGCCGCCGGGGTGATCGAGGAGGGCCTCGACGCGGTCGACAAGCTGCTGGCGGGCAAGTCGGGCCGCTTCGCCTTCGGCGACGCGCCGGGCCTGGCCGATCTGGTGCTCGTGCCGCAGCTGGGCAACGCCCGCCGCTTCGGCGTCGAGCTGCGCTGGAACCGCCTGACCGACATCGAGGCCGCCTGCCTGGAGCTTGAGGCCTTCAAGTCCGCCGTCCCGTCGGCCCAGCCCGACGCCGAATAAACCCGTCCCACAAATCCAAGAACCAAAGAGCGCGGAGCCAACCGCGCCCTCTGGAGGAAACCCATGCTGCTGACCACTGTGGCCGCGGCCGCCTTGCTTGCGCCCGTAGCCGATGCCCCGATCRCCACCCAGGCCCCAAGCCAGGCGACTGATCGCGTCGTGCCGATCCCCGCCCAGAACGCCCCGTCGCCCGGGAACGTGCCGCCGCCGGCCGCGACCAAGGCGCCCGCCTTCAAGCTGATCAATCACGACGAGGACTGGAGCTACCTAGCCGATCCGGCCAAGCGCGCCACGCCCTGGTCGAAGCTGAAATACATCCCCGTCGACGAGACCAGCTATCTCAGCCTCGGCGGCGAGTTCCGCCTGCGCCTCGAAGACCGCGGCAACGAACGCTTCGGCCGCGGCGCCCAGGACGAGGACGGCAACGCCCAGACCCGCACCCGCCTGTGGGCCGACCTGCACATGGGACAGCGCCTGCGCGCCTTCGTCGACGTGCAGGACGCCCGCAGCATCGATCTCGACAGCGGCGAGCCGCCGATCGAGGTCAGCCGCTGGGACCTGCACCAGGCCTTCCTGGAAACCAACGCCGAGGTCGGCGACGCCAAGGTCCGCCTGCGCGTCGGCCGCCAGGAGCTGGGCCTGGGCGCCTATCGCATCTTCGACATGCGTGAAGGCGCCAACAGCCGCACCTCGTTCGACATGGCCCGCGTGCTGGTCGACCGCAAAGGCGGCTGGAGCGGCGGCGCCTTCTATGGCTACGCCCTGCGCGAGGCCAAGACCTCGTGGGACGACGCCACCAATTTCGACTACCGCCTGGCCGGCGTGACCGCCTCGCGCACGCTGGGGCAGGGGCCGACGGCGCCCAAGCTGGAGCTGCTCTACGTCAACAGCGACAAGCGCGGCGCCGTCTATGACAGCGTCACCGGCGGCCGCGATCGCCGCGGTTCCTACTCGGCGCGCCTGGCCGGCCGCTACGGGGCCTGGGACTACGACCTGGAGGGCGTCTACCAGGGCGGCACGTACCGCGACCTCGACGTCTCGGCCTGGTACGTCTCGGCCATGGGCGGCTACACCTTCAAGGCCCCGTGGTCGCCGCGCCTGGGCCTGCGTCTGGAGGCCGCCTCGGGCGACAAGGACCGCACCGACGGCAAGCTGAACTCCTACGCCCAGATGTTCCCGCAGCCGATCTCGCTGCGGACCGACTTCGGCATCACCAACATGGTGGCCATCCAGCCGCAGCTGACCTTCAAGCCCACGACCAAGCTGACGGCGGGCCTGCAGGTGGCGGGTCTGTGGCGCCAGAGCGACGAGGACGGTCTCTACGGCCTCGGCGGCCAGGTGCTGCGCGGCGGGCTCGAAGGCACGGCCCGCTATGTCGGCTGGCGCCAGGCGGCTTTCGCCAGCTACGCCGTTTCGCCGTTCGTGACGGTTACGGGGATCCTCAACCACACCACCTCGGGCACGTTCCTCAAGCAGACCGGCATGGCCGACGACCAGACCTATGCCGGCCTGATCGTGGGGTTGCGGTTCTAAAGACAACTCCTCCCCCGTGAAACGGGGGAGGGGGACCGCGAAGCGGTGGAGGGGGCGGCGGCGCTCACAGCGCTCTGTCACTCGCCCCCTCCGTCACGCTGCGTATACGCAGCGCGCTACCTCCCCCGCTAAAGCGAGGGAGGAGCCAGCCCCACAACGAAAAAGGCCCCGGTTTCCCGGGGCCTTTGCCGTATCTCGAAGATCGAGAAGCGCTTAGCCGCGCTCTTCGACGTCGATGTAGTCGCGCTGGGTCGAGCCCGTGTAGAGCTGACGCGGACGGCCGATCTTGCGGGTCGGGTCCTCRAACATTTCCTTCCACTGGCTGATCCAGCCGACGGTGCGAGCCAGGGCGAACAGCACGGTGAACATGTTGGTCGGGAAGCCCATCGCACGCAGGGTGATGCCCGAGTAGAAGTCGATGTTCGGGTACAGCTTGCGCTCGATGAAGAACGGATCGCTGAGCGCGATCTTTTCCAGCTCCATGGCCACTTCGAGCAGCGGGTCGTTGATGCCCAGCTGGCCGAGAACCTCGTGGCAGGTCTTCTGCATGACCTTCGCGCGCGGGTCGAAGTTCTTGTACACGCGGTGACCGAAGCCCATCAGCTTGTGCTTGCGAGCCTTCACGCCCTCGATGAACTCGGGGATCTTGTCGACCGTGCCGATCTGCTCGAGCATCTCCAGGGCTTCCTGGTTGGCGCCGCCGTGCGACGGGCCCCACAGGCAGGCGATGCCGGCGGCGATGCAGGCGAACGGGTGAGCGCCCGACGAACCGGCCAGACGGACGGTCGAGGTCGAGGCGTTCTGCTCGTGGTCGGCGTGCAGGATGAAGATGCGGTCCATGGCGCGGGTCAGGACCGGGTTCGGCTTCCAGTCCTCGGCCGGGACCGAGAAGCACATGCGCAGGAAGTTTTCCGAGTACGACAGGTCGTTGCGCGGCGACACGAACGGCTGGCCGATCGTGTACTTGTAGGCGCGGGCGGCGATCGTCGGCATCTTGGCGATCAGGCGGTGGGCGCTGATCTCACGCTCGCGGGCGTCGTCGACGTTCATGCTGTCGGCGTAGAAGGCCGACAGGGCGCCCACGGCGCCGGTCATGACGGCCATCGGGTGGGCGTCGCGACGGAAGCCTTCGAAGAACCGGTCGAACTGCGCGTGCAGCATCGTGTGGTAGGTGATGTTGTTCTCGAACTTGGCCAGTTCGGCGGCCGTCGGCAGTTCGCCGTTCAGCAGCAGGTGGCAGACTTCGAGGAACGACGACTTCTCGGCGAGCTGGTCGATCGGATAACCGCGGTGCAGCAAAACGCCGGCGTCACCGTCGATATAGGTGATCTTGCTCTCGCACGAGGCGGTCGAGGTGAAGCCCGGGTCGAAGGTGAAATGGTCGCTTTCGCCGTAGACCTTTCGGATGTCCAGAACGTCCGGACCCGTGCTGCCCTTGAGGATCGGCAGGTCGTAGCTCTTGTCGCCGATCGTCAGCGTGGCTTTGTCGGTCATGCGAGAGACCCTTTCAATAGTGGTACGATCAGTCCAGTTTTCGCTTTCGCGGGTGCGTTATAGCGCCTCATGCGCGCGACGCCAGCGCATCGTCAAGCCGGCCGAGAGACTCCTCCCGTCCCAGGGCCGCCATGATCTTGTTCAGGTCAGGCGCCTGGGCCCCGCCGGTGAGGATTCCACGCAGCGGGGGACCGAACTTTCCAAAGCCGACGGCTTCGGATTCAGCAAACGATTTCAACAGCGCCTCGAGTTCCGCGACGCCCCACACCGGGGCGGCGGCGAGATGTTCACGAAGTCGTGCGAGGCGCGCGACCGTTTCCTCGGAAAGCTGCTTGGCGGTTTTTTCCTCGAGCGTCAGCGGGCGCACCTTCAGCGCGAAGGCCACGTGCTCGCCCAACTCCAGGATGGTTTTCGCGCCTTCCTTGACCTGCGGAACGGTCGAAGCGATGCGCGCCTCGGCGTCGGCCGGCAGGTCGGCTCCGGCGGCGGTCAGGGCCTTCAGGGTCAGCGCGGTCAGGCGCGCGTCGTCGGCTTGGCGAAGGTGCTGGCTGTTGATGAAGTTCAGCTTGGCCCAGTCCAGGCGGGCAGGGGCCTTGACCACGTCCTTGACGTCGAACCAGCTGATCGCCTGCTCGTCGTTGAACACCTCGTCGTCGCCGTGGCCCCAGCCCAGGCGCGCCAGGTAGTTGCGCAGGCCCTCGGGGATGTAGCCCATGTCGGCGAACTCGCCGACGGCTTGCGCCCCGTGACGCTTGGAAAGCTTGGCGCCGTCCGGGCCGTGAATCAGCGGGATGTGCGCGAACGACGGCACGGCCCACTCCATGGCCTGGTAGATCAGGCTCTGGCGCGCGGCGTTGTTCAGGTGGTCGTCGCCGCGGATGACGTGGGTCACGCCCATGTCGTGGTCGTCGACCACGACGGCCAGGTTGTAGGTCGGCGCGCCGTCGTTGCGCAGCAAGACGAGGTCGTCGAGCTCGATGTTGCGGAAGGTGACCGGGCCCTTGACCATGTCGTCGACCAGGGTCTCGCCTTCCAGCGGGCCCTTGAAGCGGATGACGTGCGGCGCGCTGGGATCGGCCGGCGGCGGGGCGTCGCGCCAGGGCGAGCGGATGGCGCGGCCTTCGGCGCGGGCCTTCTCGCGGGCGGCTTCCAGCTCTTCCACGGTCATCCAGCAGCGATAGGCGCGGCCCTTGGCCAGCAGCTCCTGCACCACTTCACGGTGACGGTCGGCGCGGCTGTACTGGAAGATCGGCTCTTCGTCCGACTTCAGGCCCAGCCAGTCCAGGCCCTCGAAGATCGCGGCCACGGCGGCGTCGGTCGAACGCTCGCGGTCGGTGTCCTCGACGCGAATAAGGAACTTCCCTCCCGTATGGCGTGCATATAACCAGTTGAACAGCGCCGTACGGGCGCCGCCGATATGCAGGAAGCCGGTCGGCGACGGGGCGAAGCGGGTGACGACGCCGCTGGGGGCGGGGGAGGAACTGGACATAGGCTTCGAAGCTGACGGTCTGGAGGCCGCGGGGGCGGCGGGAGGCTCGGCGGCTGCGCGCGACGCAGGCGCGGGCCGTTGGGCGGCGCGTCTTAGCACGGCCGTTCGAAGGTGTCCTAGTCCCGCAACCTTTGTCACACAACTGATCGACGAGGCGCGGCTCAACGCCGCCCGATGGATGTTGTGGAGCCCGGTGGCCTTCGCCCTGGGCGCGGCCGGCTATCTGCAGCTGAAGGCCGAGCCCAGCTGGTCGCTCCTGGCCCTCGTCGCCCTGGCGTTGGGCGTCCTGGCGGTCTGGAGCCGCGGCTGGACGCGCTGGAGCGGCCTGGTCGTTCCCTTGACCCTGCTGGCCTTCGCCGCCGCCGGCGCGCTGGCCGGCAAGATCCGCTGCGACCGGGTCGCCGGGCCGGTCATGCCGGTGGAGCGAGGCGTTCGCGTGGTCGACGGATTCGTCGTCGACGTGGTCTCGCCCGGCGCGGCGGGACCCCGCCTGCTGGTCGCGCCGGTGTCGATCTCGCGCCTGGCGCCGGGCGTCACTCCGGCGCGCATCCGGGTCAGCCTGCCCGAGGGGCAGGCGCCGCCGCCGCCGGGATCGGGCCTGCGCCAGCGCGCCATGCTGTCGGCGCCGCCGTCGCCGGCCGCGCCCGGATCCCACGACTTCGCCCGCGACGCCTGGTTCAACGGCGTCGGCGGGGTGGGCTTCACGGTGGGTGAGATCCAGGAGACGAGGCTGGATCCGCCGCCCTGGCGGCTGCGGCTGGCCATGGCGGTCAACGCCATGCGCTGGAGCCTGGCCTCGCGCATCGTCCAGCGCCTGGGGCCCGAAAGCGGCGGCATCGCCGCGGCCATGGTCACCGGCCACGAGGCCTGGGTCACGCCTGAGCAGACCGAGGCCATGCGCGCCTCGGGCCTGGCGCACATCCTGTCCATCTCCGGCCTGCACATGGCCATTGTCGGCGGCTTCGTGTTCGCGGCCGTGCGCCTTCTCGTGGCCGCCTGGCCGTGGGCGGCCCTGCGCTTTCCGGGCAAGAAGATCGCCGCCCTGGCCGGCCTCGCCGCCGTCGGGGCCTATCTGGTGATCTCCGGCGCCCCGCCGCCGGCCCTGCGCGCGGCGATCACGGCGGGCGTGGCGTTCCTGGCCATTCTCGCCGATCGCCAGGCCGTCAGCCTGCACGGCCTGGCGCTGGCGGCGCTGATCATTCTCGTGGCCCAGCCCGAGCAGGCGGGCGCGGCCGGCTTCCAGATGTCGTTCTCCGCCACCGCCGCCCTGGTCGCCCTCGCGGAAGCCTGGCCCCGCCAGCCGCGCGAAATCTCGGTGCCCTGGCCGATCCGTTTTGCGCAGGCCGCCCTGGCCTGGCTGGCGATCAGCGTCGGCGCCAGCTTCGTGGCGGGCCTGGCCACCGGTCCCTTCGCCATGCAGCACTTCAACCGCGTGGCCATCTGGGGCCTGCCGGCCAACCTGGTGGTCTCGCCGCTGTCGTCCTTCGTCATCATGCCGTTCCTGGCTGTGGGCGCGGCGCTGGAGCCGATGGGCCTGGGCGGACCGTTCCTGACCGTGGCCGGCTGGGGCATCGAGGCCATGACCGCCGTCGCCCGCTGGTTCGCCAGCGCCCACGGCGCCCAGCAGACCGTGGCCAGCGCGCCGGGCTTCACCCTGGCGCTGTCGTTCCTGGGCGTCATGCTGCTGTGCCTCTGGAAGGGAAGGCTGCGCTGGCTGGGCGTTCCGCTGTTCCTGGCGGTGGCCCTGTGGCCGCGTCCGGCGCCGCCCGATCTGTGGATCGCCGCCGACGGAACCACGGCCGTCGCGCGCCGGGGCGGGCAGGCGGTGCTGCTGCGTCCGGACGCCCGCCGGTTCGGCGCCGAACTCTGGGCCCGCCGGCGCGGCCTGGCGTCCGTCGACGGCGGCGGCTTTACCTGCGACCGCGCTTCGTGCCGGCCTGGGCAGGGCGCGCCGGTCGCCGTCAGCCTGTCCTGGACCCGCCGCGCGCCCGACTTCGACGCCCTGCAGCGCCTGTGCTCGGGCGCGGAGGTGGTCGTGCTGCGGGGCGCCAGGCCCGCCGTCCTGCCGACCGCCTGCCGCGAGGCCGTCGTGCTGGCGGCCGAGGATTTCGCCGTCGGCGGCGCGGCCGAACTCTGGCGCAGGCGCGACGGCTGGTGGATCGTGTGGACCGCGCCCGGCCGCGGCAGGCGTCCCTGGACGCAGGCTGCTGACACGAATGCGCAAGAACCGGGCGGATGATGCCGCGCCGCCGCGGCTATCTGCCGGCGACGACTCGCTTGGAGAGCCAGGACCTATGACCAACGCCACCTTCGCCGCCCGCCGCGCCGCCTTTCGCGCCCTGCATCAGGACGGCTTCTTCGTGCTGCCCAACCCGTGGGACGCCGGCGGCGCCGTGCGCCTGCAGAAGCTGGGCTTCGCCGCCCTGGCCTCGACCAGCGCCGGCATGGCCTGGTCCTGGGGCCGCGCCGACGGGCAGGTCAGCGTAGACGAGGTGATCGAGCATCTGGCCCTGCTGGTCGCCGCCACCGACCTGCCGGTCAACGCCGACTTCGAGGCCGGTTTCGCCGACACGGCCGAGGGCGTGGCCGCCAATGTCGTCCGCGCCATCGAGACCGGGATCGCCGGCCTTTCCATCGAGGATCGGGTGGGGACGGACCTTTATCCCATCGACACCGCCGTGCAGCGCCTGGCGGCCGCCCGTGCGGCCATCGACGCCTCGGGCCAGGACGTCATGCTGGTGGGCCGCACCGAGGGTTTCCTGATCGGCCGCGACGACCTGGCGCCGACCATCGAGCGCCTCGTGGCCTATTCCGAAGCCGGCGCCGACTGCCTCTATGCGCCGGGCGTGACGCGATATGACGACATCGCCGCCATCGTCGCGGCCGTCGCTCCCAAGCCGGTCAACGTGCTGCTGTGGGGACCCGACATGAAGGTCGCCGACCTGCCGGGCCTGGGCGTTCGCCGCGCCAGCACCGGCGCGGCCCTGGCCGCGGCCGCCTGGAGCCGCTTCGAGGCGGCGGCCAAGGATCTGATCCTCTAGGGCGTATCGAAATTCAGCAACTTCGTTCCTTTTCACCGAGCATCCCCGCGAAGGCGGGGATCCAAGCTGCGTTTCGGGAGAAGGCGCGGCCGTGAGCGATCCGCAGACTCCGCTTGGATCCCCGCCTTCGCGGGGAAAGACGGATTTTGGGGACGGGGGTCGGGTGAACGTCGATCCGTTCTAGGGAACGGGCGGCCGTTTGATCGGCAGGATTGATCCGTCCGGGCCATAGCTCAGCGGCGCCAGGGTGATCGAGCGTCGATGGTCGCCGCCGCCGGACAGCAGCTTGTCGTGATAGAAGAACCACCACCGGCCGTCGCGCTCGATGATGGCCTGGTGGTTGGTCGAGATCGGCAGGTAGTCGAGGATCACCCCGCGATAGGCGTACGGCCCCATCGGCGACCTGGCGGTCGCATAGACGATCTGGCCCGGCCAGCCGGTCGAGAAGCTGAAATAATAGAGGCCGTCGCGCTTATGCAGGAACGGCGCCTCGCCGTACTTCTTCTTCGGGTCGTCGGCCGGATAGCCGGTGACCACGAGGTTTTCGATCGGCCCGGCCAGCGAGGCCATGTCGGCGCCCAGCCGGACGATCTTGGGCACGCGGGTGCCGAACAGCATGTAGGCTTGGCCGTCGTCGTCGATCAGCACCTGCGGGTCGATCGGCTCGTCGCCGGCGTTGGCGTCGCGGGCCTTGTCGACCAGCGGCGCGCCGATGGCGTCCTTGAACGGACCCTGCGGCCGGTCGGCCACGGCCACCCCGATCTTGTCGCCGCCGACCGGGGCGAAGAAGTAGTACTTGCCGCCGCGCTCGACCGCGCCCGGCGCCCAGGCCTTGGCGTCGGGTCTGGCCCACTTGAACACGGTCACGTCGAGGAACGCGCCGTCGTCGCTCCAGGTCTTCAGGTCGCTGGAGCTGTAGAGCCTCCAGGACGTCGAGTCCCAGTACTTGCCCGAATTCGAGGCGTCGTCGGTGGCGTAGACATAGACCTTGTCGCCGAACACGTGCGACGAGGGATCGGCGCTGAACCGCTGGTTGATCGGCTGGGCGGAGGCGTTCAGGCCGAGCGCAAGGCAGAGCGCCGCGCTGAGGGACGCGATGGGCGCGTGGGACATGGTTGCTCCTCCGATCGACCGATGGGGCGGCGCGTCATGAACAGCGCGCCGCAAGGCCTTGGGCCTGGAGTAGCAGCTTCGATTAACTCAGACAAATATGCGTTCAGGTCGCGTTCGACCTAGCCACGGCCTTGAGGCCCGCGCCAGACGCAAGAAGGGCGCGGGCGTCCCTCGACACCCGCGCCCCGCGCATCTTGCCGGCCGGTGGCCCGCGTCAGTGGTAGCGGCGGATCAGGCCCACCAGCTTGCCCTGCACCTCGACCTGATCGGGGCCGAAGATGCGGGTCTCGTACTTGGGATTGGCAGCTTCCAGTGCGATCGAGCCGCCCTTCTTGCGCAGGCGCTTGAGCGTGGCTTCCTCGCCCACCAAAGCTACGACGATCTCGCCGCTGTTGGCGGTGTCGCCCTTGCGGATGATCACGTAGTCGCCGTCCAGGATGCCGGCCTCGATCATCGAGTCGCCCTGCACCTCGAGGACGTAGTGTTCGCCGCCGCCCAGCATGGTCTCGGGCACCGGCAGGCGGTCGCGCTCGTGCTGGATGGCGTCGATCGGCGTGCCGGCGGCGATGCGGCCCAGGATCGGCAGCTCGCGGCTGGTGTCGGAAACCGGCGGAAGCGGGGCGGGCGCCGACGGCGCCGGGCCGCCGCCTTCCAGCACCTGCGGACGGAACGCGCCGCGGCCCTTGGGCGGAGCGGCCGTGGTGGCCTGCTGCGGCAGCTTGACCACCTCCAGCGCCCGGGCCCGGTGAGCCAGGCGACGGATGAAGCCGCGCTCTTCCAGCGCCGTGATCAGCCGGTGGATGCCCGACTTCGACGCCAGGTCCAGGGCCTCCTTCATCTCGTCGAAGGAGGGGGAGACGCCGGTCTCCTTGATCCGTTCGTGGATGAACATCAGCAGCTCGTGCTGCTTGCGGGTGAGCATGACGGCCTCGCAAGTCGTCGCGGAACAAACCGCAAACCTTTCGAATGTTCTCTAGGTGTTCTTGGTTAAGGTCAAGTGAATTGCAGCGATCGGCGTTCTTTGAAATCGTGATCGAGACCGATGTCAGCTATTGCCGGCTAAGTCGCTGATTTTAAGTCGGTATGCCGAGCGCTCTTCAGGCGCTGGAGCCCGCCGCGAACGCGTCCCAGGGTGCGGATTTCGCCTGGGTCGCGCGCCGCCCAGCCGGTCATGGTCGCGGGAAAATGCCCGGCCAAGCGCCGATTCCCGGCGCCCGGGCGCCGATTCTACAGCCGCTGGAACGACCGATTCTGCTTTCTCCGCGATGGCAGGGATGTTCGGCTGCTGGATCGCCAGGAATGGCGAAGGCCGTTACCCGATCAGCTCGCGCGTCGCGGCGGTCACGTCGGCCTGGCGCATCAGGCTTTCGCCCACCAGCATGGCCTTGGCGCCGGTCGCTTCCATCCGCACGACGTCGGCGTGGGTGAAGAGGCCGCTTTCGGTGACCAGCAGCGAGCCCTGCGGCGCGAGCTTCGACAGCCGCTCGGTCACCGTCAGGTCGACGACGAAGCTCTTGAGGTCGCGGTTGTTGACGCCGAACAGCGTGGCGCCCAGCTTCCCGGCGCGCTCGGTCTCGGCCTCGTCGTGCACCTCGACCAGGGCGTCCATGCCAAGGCGCTGCGCCTCGGCCATCAGCTCGCCGGCCAGCGTGTCGTCGATCATCGCCAGGATCACCAGTATGGCGTCGGCGCCCAGGGCGCGGCTCTCGGCCACCTGCCAGGGATCGACCAGGAAGTCCTTGCGGATGCAGGGCAGGGCGGTCGCCGCCCGGGCGGCCACGAGGTAGTCGTCGGCGCCCTGGAAGCTGGGGCCGTCCGTCAGCACGGAGAGACAGGCTGCGCCGCCGTCCTCATAGGCCTTGGCGAGCGCTGGTGGATCGAAGTCGGCGCGGATCAGGCCCTTCGAAGGCGAGGCTTTCTTGATCTCGGCGATCAGGGAGAGCTTGCCCGGCGCGTGCTTGGCCTCCAGAGCCGCCTTGAAGCCGCGCGGCGCCGAAGCGGTCTTGGCGGCGGCTTCGACGTCGGCCTGCGAGCGCACGGCCTTCCGGCCGGCGACGTCCTCGCGCTTGTAGTCGGCGATCTTGGCGAGAATGTCGGTCATGCGGGCTGAACTTCGGAATTGGTGGCGGCCACCAGGCCGGCGAGGGCGGCCTTGGCGCGGCCGTCGTCGAGCACGGCGCCGGCCAGTTCCACGCCCTCGCGCAGGGTCTCGACCTTGTCGGCCACCAGGAAGGCGGCGGCGGCGTTGAGCAGCACGATCTCGCGATAGGCGCCGGTCTCGCCGTCGAGCAGGCGGGTCAGGGCCGCGGCGTTGAAGGCGGGATCGCCGCCGGTGATCTCGGCGAGCGAGGCGCGCTGCAGGCCCACGGCCTCGGGCGTGATGGTGAAGAGGCGCATCGCCCCTTCGCGCCATTCGGCCACCTCGGTCTCGCCGGTGATGGTCAGCTCGTCCATGCCGCCGCCGTGCACCGACCAGGCGCGTTCGGCGCCCAGGGCTCCCAGGGCGCGGGCGATCGGCTCGACGAAGCGCGGGGCCGAAACGCCCACGACCTGACGCTTGGCGCCGGCCGGATTGGTCAGCGGGCCGAGCAGGTTGAAGATGGTGCGGAAACCCAGCTGCTGGCGGATCGGCGCCACGTGCTTCATCGCGCCGTGGTGCGACTGGGCGAACAGGAAGCAGATGCCGGCGCTGTCCAGCGCGGCGCGCTGCTGGGCGAGATTGGCGTCGATATTGACCCCAAGGGCCGCCAGGACGTCGGCGGTGCCCGACTTGGAGGTCACCGCGCGGTTGCCGTGCTTGGCCACCTTCAGCCCGCCGCCGGCGGCGACGAATCCCACGGCGGTGGAGATGTTCAGGGTGTGCAGGCCATCGCCGCCGGTGCCGCAGACGTCGACCACGTCGTACGGATGCTCCAGGTGCACGGCCGCGCGGCGCATGGCGCGGGCGCAGGCGGCGATCTCGCCCACGGTTTCGCCGCGCAGGCGCATGGCGGTCACCGCCGCGGCCACCTGGGCCGGGGTCGGCTCGCCGCGCAGGCAGGCGCTGAAGAAGACTTCGGCGTCGTCTTCGGAAAGGGTCTGGCCGTCGGCCAGCTTGGCCAGCAGCGGCTTGAAAGCGTCTGACATGTTTTCAGCCCCGCCCTAGACCCAGATCTGGGCGTCGCGGCGCACGCCGGCCAGGTCGAGGAAGTTGGCCAACAGCTGGTGGCCGCCCTCGGTGGCGATGGATTCGGGGTGGAACTGCACGCCGTGGACGGGGCGGGTCTTGTGCTGCACGCCCATGATCTCGCCGTCGGCGGTCCAGGCGGTGACTTCCAGCTCGGCCGGCAGGTTCTCGCGGCGCACGGCCAGGCTGTGATAGCGCGTGGCGGTGAACGGGTCGGGCAGGTCCTTGAAGATGCCCTTGTTGGCGTGGCGGATCGGGCTGGTCTTGCCGTGCATGACCTCCTTGGCCCGGATCACCTCGCCGCCGTAGGCCTGCCCAATGGCCTGGTGGCCAAGGCACACGCCCAGGATCGCCAGGTCGTCGGGAGCGCCGCGCAGCAGCGGCAGGCAGATGCCGGCTTGGTCGGGGGCTTTCGGGCCTGGCGACAGCAGCACGGCCTGCGGCTTCAGCCCCAGGGCCTCCTGCACCGTCAGGTCGTCGTTGCGATGGACGACCGTCTCGGCCCCCAGCTCGTTCAGGTAATGAACGAGGTTGTAGGTGAAGCTGTCGTAGTTATCGATGACCAGGATCATGACGCCGCCTTTCGAGCCTCGCTTCTAGTCCGGTCGGGGGCGGCGCGTCATCCCTTTACGGAAAGAGTTTTTCTGCGAAAGCGACCAGCGGCGAAGCGCCGCGTCGCCGATCCGTTGCCACCGCAGCGGGAAGAGGCGAAATTTCCCGTATGTCCGTCGCTGATTCCGCCATCGACACCGCCGCCATCGCCTACGCCCGTGCGCTGCTGCGCGCGCCGCGCCGGCGCCAGAAGATGCTACCGGTGCTGCTGGCGGCCGCCTTCGCCGCCGTGGCCGCTGTCAGCTTCGCGACGGTCATGGTGCTGGCCCCGCCGCTGACGACCCAGCATCTGCCCAAGGAGCGCCTGGGCGACTGATCTGCCTCGCCGCCCCAAAATGAGTTCCTAGGGTTGTGAATTCAACTTGAACGACTCTGGCGACGCTCTCACCCTCCGGCGTTTTTCAAACGCACGGGGGCATCCATGCGACGACTGCAACTCCTGGGGGGAGCCGCGCTCGCCCTGACCCTGGCCGCGGGGGCGGCCCTGGCGCAGCAGGCGCCGGTTTCCGATCCGCCCATCCTCACCACCGTCGCGCCCGGCGAGGCCGCCCCGAGCGCGCCGCTGAGGCTGTTCGGCGCCGTGCCGGCCCCGCCGCCCAAGGGCGACGAAGTGCGGGCCGATCTCGACATCCTCCTGCTGAAGTCGCGGATCTGGAATCCCAACAGCGGCAAGGAACTGGGCAAGGGCAAGTACGAGGGCGCCTACGACACCGTCGAGCTGCGCGCCTATCAGGACCGGCTGCATCCGGCCAAGCCCGACCAGCTCTACGTGGCGCCGGCCCTGGTCTCGCGCCCGGGCCAGACCGTGCGGGTCAAGATCCGCAACCTGCTGCCGCCCGAGGACAAGTGCCCCGGCCATCCGCAGGACATCAACGAGCCGCACTGCTTCAACACCACCAACCTGCACAGCCACGGCCTGTGGGTCAGCCCGGCGGGCATCAGCGACAACGTGCTGCGCCAGCTGCCGCCCAATCGCGACTTCACCTACGAGTACGAATACAACATCCCCGGCGATCATCCGGCGGGCACCTTCTGGTACCACCCCCACGTCCACGGCTCGACGGCGATCCAGGTGTCCAGCGGCCTGGCCGGGGCCCTGGTGATCAAGGGCGAGCGCCTGCCGCGCATCGACGACGAGGGCGCGGCCCCGGTGCGCAAGCTGGTGCCGGGCGACGTCGACGTGCTGCTGGCCAAGTCGCCCGACCACATTTTCGTGCTGCAGCAGATCCAGTACGTTTGTCGCGACGGCGAGGGCAAGGTGAAGGCCCGCACGGTCGAGGGAACGGCGCGGAAGAACTGGTACTGCGACGCCGGCGACACCGGCGTGCTCGACAGCTACGACTTCATCGGCGGCTCCAACTGGTCCAACTCGGGCCGGTTCACCACCGTCAACGGCGCCACGGTCGAGGCGCTTGAGCAGAAGGCGGTGGCCGGCGTGCCCGAACGTTGGCGCTTCATCCACGGCGGGGTTTCCGACACCGTGAAGGTCTCGATCCGCAAGCGGATCGGCACGGGGCCGCTGGAGGCCCTGCGCAAGGCCGGCGCCCTGTCGCAGGACGCCCTGATCGCCAGGGAATGCGCGCCCTCCAGCGAGGCCGTCTCGCAGTTCGAGATCGCCGCCGACGGCCTGACCCGGCAGAAGGTGCTGGAGCGCAAGGCCACCTTCCTGCAGCCGGGCTATCGCAGCGACCTGCTGGTCGACTTCAAGGAGCCGGGCGCCTACTGCGTCATCGACGAACTGATCAAGGTCGACCAGTCGGGCGTGGAGGGCAGCGCCGAGCGTCGCCAGCTGCTGTTCCTGGTCGAGGTCGCCCCCGGCGCCGCGCCGGTCCTGCCGCCGGCCGACGCGGTCAAGCAACTGCTGGTCAGCGCGGCCAAGGGGCTGGAGATCGAGGACGCCGCCCTCAAGCAGTCGATCGTCGAGGGCCTGGACAGGGACCTGTCGCTGGAGGCCTTCTCGCCCCATCGCAGCCTGCTGGCCGACACGATCGACAAGGAGCAGCCGCTGGTGTTCTCGCTGCGGGCGCCGTCGACGACGCCAGGCAACGGTCCAGGTCCCGGCCTCGGCCGCACGGACGCCACCGTCAGGCGGTTCGATCCCAACGACTTCTCGCGCACCCTGGTGCTGGGCGACACCGACCGCTGGACGCTGTCGGTCAAGGAAGGCGATCCCAAGGTCGGCCACCCGTTCCACATCCACGTCAATCCGTTCGAGGTGGAGACGGTGGTCAGCCGGGCCGGCGTCGACCTGACCAAGGACCCTAACTCGGAATATTTCGGCCTCACGGGCGTTTTCAAGGACACCCTGTTCGTCGAGCACGACGTGGTGGTGACCACGCGCAGCCACTACGCCCGCTACATCGGCGACTTCGTCCTGCACTGCCACATCCTCAACCACGAGGACAAAGGCATGATGGAGATGGTCCGCATCGCTGACCGCGGCCCCGACGGCAAGCCGATGGCGCTCGGTCACGGCCTGACCGATGTCGCGGGTCTCGAAGGCGCGGCGCGGCCGCACACCGGGCACTGAAACGCAGAAGGGGCGGCCGATGGGCCGCCCCTTCCTTTCTTCCGCAAAAGCCGCCGATCAGGCGAAGCGCCAGGCTTCCTCGGCGGCGCGCTTGAGGGCGCGGGACTTGTGCAGGGTCTCGTCGTACTCGGCGTCCGGGTCGCTGTCGGCCACCACGCCGCCGCCGGCCTGGACGTACATCATGCCGTCCTTGACCAGGGCCGTGCGCAGCACGATGCAGGTGTCCACCGAGCCGTCGGCGCCGATGTACCCCACCGCGCCGGCATAGCCGATGCCGCGCTTCTCGACTTCCAGCTCGTCGATGATCTCCATCGCCCGCACCTTGGGCGCGCCCGACAGCGTGCCGGCGGGCAGGGCGGCCATCAGCACGTCGACCGGATCGACGTTCGTGGGCGCGTCGCCCTCGACGTTCGAGACGATGTGCATCACGTGGCTGTAGCGCTCGATCGTGAAGCTGTCGGTCACGCGCACGTTGGCGTGCTTGCCCGGCTGGGGCGCCTTGTTGGAGCCTGACTGGCCCAGCATGGCCACGCGGCCCACGTCGTTGCGGCCCAGATCCAGCAGCATCAGGTGCTCGGACCGCTCCTTGGGATCGGCCAGCAGCTCCTTCTCCAGCGCCAGGTCTTCTTCGGGCGTGGCGCCGCGCGGACGGGTGCCGGCGATGGGGCGGATGGTGATCTTGCCGTCGCGCAGGCGCACCAGGATCTCGGGGCTGGAGCCCACCAGGTTGAAGCCGTCCATGTCGAGGAAGAACAGGAACGGCGAGGGGTTGGTGCGGCGCAGCGAGCGATAGAGGGCGAAGGCGTCCAGGCCGAAGGGGGCGCGGAAGCGGTGGCTGGGCACCACCTGGAAGATGTCGCCGGCCCGGATGTACTCCTTGGCCTTCTCGACGACTTCCCGATAGTCCTCGCGGCTGACCGGGGTGCTGAACTCCATCGGCCCCTGCGGGCTGCGGGGCGCGTCGTGGGCCAGCGGACGGCGCAGGTCGGCCATCACCGTCTCGATGCGCTCGCGGGCGGCCGCATAGGCGTCCTTGGCCGACACGCCGGGCGTCGGGCGCGCCGTCGTTGTCAGGACGATCTCCTGGGCGATAGCGTCGAACACGGCCACGATCGAGGGCCGCGTCATGATGCCGTCGGGCAGGCCCAGGGCGTCCGGATTGATGTCCGGCAGCTTCTCGACCAGGCGCACGGTGTCGTAGCCGAGCGCGCCGAAGATGCCCGCCGCCATCGGCGGCAGGCCGGCCGGCAGTTCCATCTTCGACTGGGCGATCAGGTCGCGCAGGCTGTCCAGGGCGCCGCCTTCCAGCGAGGCGAACCTGCCGGCGGCGATGTCGTCGCCACGGGCGATCTCGGCCTTGTCGCCGCGGCAGCGCCAGACGACGTCCGGCTTCATGGCCACGATGGAGTAGCGGCCGCGCCAGGCGCCGCCCTCGACGCTCTCGAACAGGAAGGCGTAGGGACGGCCGTGGCCGATCTTCAGATAGGCCGAGACCGGGGTCTCCAGGTCGTCGATCAGGCGCGTCCAGACCAGCTGCGGCAGGCCGGCGTCATAGCCGGCCGCGAAGGCGTCGAAGCCAGGCTCCAGGCTCATTGAGCCGAGGCCTTCTTGGCGGCGCCGCCCTTGGCCGCGCCGTCCTTCTCCGCCTGGGCCAGGGCCGCGGTGTCGACGCCGATGGCCTGGCGGGCCAGGTTCAGGTTCAGCTGCGGCTTCAGCTTGTCGCGGGCGGCCGCGCGGCCGGCCTGACCGATGTCGCGCATGTAGGCCATGCTGGTCTGCGGACGCATGCCCTCAGCGGCGCGGGCGATCTCGTTGGTGTCGCCCGGACGGATGGCGTCGATGCGGCCGACCACGTAGCCGACCTGCGGGGCGCGGGCGGCGAAGACCTGGCCGGGCTTGGCGTCGAACGAGGCGACCAGCAGGTCGCGGCCCAGGGCCTGGTGCTGCTGGGCGTTCTCGCGCGACAGGCCCGCGACCTTGATGACCTTGGCGTTGGCCGAGGCGGCGACGGCTTCCATCGATTCGCCCTTGCGGACGCGGGCGGCCAGTTCGTCGGCCTTGGCCTTCAGGCGCTTGACCAGCTCGTTGATCATCCACTGCTGGGTCAGCGGCTGCTTGACCTCGGCCAGCGGGGGCAGGGCGGCCTTGTTCACCTTCTCGACGCGGACGGCGAAGTACTCACCCTTGCCGGCTTCGATCAGGTCGCTCTCGCCGCCTGCGGGCAGCGCGAAGGCGGCCTTAAGCACGTCCGGGGTCAGGCCCGCCGCGGGTTGCCCGCCGAGGTCCGTGCCCTGGGCGGTCAGCGGGGCGGTCGTGACGACCAGGGCGCCGGCCTTGCCGGCGGCGTCGACGACGTTGGCGCCGGCGTCGCGGGCGTCCTGGAAGGTCTGGGTCTGGTCATAGGCCTTGGACTGGGCGGCCTGCACGCGCAGGTCGGCCTCGATCTGCGGGCGGGCGGCTTCCAGCGAAGCGGCCTTGGCGGCGGTGATCTTCAGCACCTTGATGACCGACTGGCCCAGTTCGCCGGCGATCGGCGCGCTGACCTGGCCTTCGCCGAGGCCGAAGGCGGCGTCGGCCACCTTGCGGTCGGGCAGGGCGGTCTTGGGCTTGTCGAGGATCATCACCGGCTGCTTGCCGTAGGCCTTGGCCACGTCGGCCGGGGCCTCGCCCTTGCGCAGGCGCTCGGCGATGGCGGCGGCGGCCTTGGCGTCGGGCGCCACGATCTGCACCAGCGAGCGGGTTTCCGGCTGGGCCAGGGTGTCCTTGCGGAAGTCGAAGGTCTTCTGCACCTCGGCCGGGTCGACGCTGACCGAGGGCTCCAGGGCCTTGGCGCTGAAGCGCACGACCGACAGGACGCGGGTCTCGGGCAGGGTCAGGCGGGCGGCGTTCTCGGTCATGAACGCCTGCAGCTGGGCGTCGGTCGGCGCGGCCGGCTGGGCGACGCTGGTCGGGTTGATGGCGAAGGCCGACAGGTCGCGGCTCTCATAGCCGTACACCGCCTGCAGCGCCGAATAGATGCGCGGGGTGCGCAGGCCGTTGGCGACGCTGGCGTAGAACTGCGACTGGGCGATCTCGTCGCGCAGCGAGGCCTCGTAGGTGGCCGGGGTCAGGTTGTTCTGCGCCAGCAGGGCCTGGTACATCTGCTTGTCGAACTTGCCGGTCACCGGGTCGAACGGGCGGGTGCCGGGCGGCAGCTGGCTCAGTTGCTTGTGCAGCACTTCGCCGACCAGGGCTTCGGACGGGCGCACGCCCATCTTCCTGATCAGCTCGGCCATCGATTCCTGCAGCGCCAGTTCCTGCAGCATGCCGCGGTCGACGCCGCGCTGGACGGCTTCGTCCGGCGTCAGGCTCTGGCCCTGCTGTTGCAGCTGGTTGCGATAGTTGTCGAAGCGCGCCTTGAAGTCGTCGGGCGTGACCGAGCGCGAGCCGACGACGATCACCTTGCTGCTGCTGGGCTGCTTGAAGACGTCGCTGATCCCGAAAACGGCGAAGCTGACGATCAGCAGGCCGAAGAGGACGATCGCGAAGGGCGATTTGGCGAAAGAGCGAAAGCCGGCGAGCATGACGTGTGTGACTACCTTCTTCGATTCCGCCCAATTGCGTGCGCGTGAGCGACCGCCTTGGGGCGACGCATCCGATGCGAGCAAGCGGGTATAGTAGAGGCCAAGGTGCGTGAGCAAGCCGAAGCGGACTTGACTTACCAAGGGAGCGCGTCCCCAAAGCCAACCTCATGACCGTTTCTCTTACGACGCCCCGGCCGTTGATCGCCGGGAACTGGAAGATGTTCGGCCTTGAGGCCTCGCTGGACGAGGCCAGAGCCGTGGCCGCCGCGGTGGCGCAATCCCCGCCCGCGGCGCGTGTCGCCATCTGTCCGCCCGCCACCTTGCTGCACCGCATGTCCGAGGCGCTCTCGGGCGAGTCGGTGATCGTCGGCGGCCAGGACTGCCATGCGGCGCCGCAAGGGGCCTACACCGGCGACATCTCGGCCCCCATGCTGGCTGACGCCGGCGCGACCCTGGTGATTCTCGGCCACTCCGAGCGCCGCGGCAGCTACGACGAGACCTGCGAGGAAGTGTCGGCCAAGGTTCTGGCCGCGCTGGCCGCCGGGCTGGAGCCGGTGATCTGCCTTGGCGAGACGCTGGCCCAGCGCGAAGCCGGCCAGGCCGAGCCCATCGTCACCGGCCAGGCCCGCAACTCCTTGCCCGACGAACTGGCCGGCCAGGCCTTCGCCGTCGCCTATGAGCCCGTCTGGGCCATCGGCACGGGCCTGACCCCCACCATCGCCGACATCGGCGCCATCCACGCGGCCATCCGCGCCGTGCTGGTCGAGCGCTTCGGCGACCACGGCGCGACCGTGCCGATTCTCTATGGCGGCTCGGTGAAGCCCGACAACGCCGCCGAGATCCTGGCCACGCCCGAAGTCGGCGGCGCCCTGGTCGGCGGCGCCTCGCTGAAGGCCAAGGACTTCCTGGCCATCATCGCGGCGGCTTGATCGGGCGGCCCTCCTTGGCACGGGGGCGAGGAACCTCCCCCCTCTGGGGGAGGTGACCCAAAGGGCCGGAGGGGCCCGCAGCCGGCGCGCCTCAGAGCTCCAGGTCGAACAGCCTGCCGTCGCGGCGTTCGCCGTCGCGGTCGACCTGGCCCTTGAGATAGGCCGCGCCCTTGAAGCCCAGGCGCTCCAGAAGCCTCTCGGCGCGGGCGTCGCCCACCTGGGTTCGGGCGATGACGTGCTTGAGGTCGCTGGCGGCGGCGTGGGCGAGGAGGGCGGTGACCGCCTCGTGGGCGTAGCCCCGGCCCCAGCTCTCGCGGGCCACGATGAAGCGCAGTTCGGCCCGATGGCGGCGCTCGTCGATCTCGACGAACTCACAGGCGCCGACGAAGTCGCCCGTCGCGGACAGCCGGATGGTCCAGTACAGCGCCGCGCCGGCCTGCATGTCCTCGATCTGGCCGACGACGCAGGCGGCGACCTCGTCCGGATCCTCCAGCGGCGCGCGGTCCCAGTGGGCCATCAGTTCCGGGTCGCTGAGGAACGGATAGATGAGCGGAGCGTCTTCGGCGACCAGGGGCTTGAGCGTCAGGCGTTCGGTCTCGAGAATCATGCGCGCCCTGGAACCTGGAGTTTGCGGAACTGGAGTTGGAGAACTTGAGTTGGCCGGCCGTCGCCCCACCTATGGCGTGCGCGCGCCGGTAGTGGTAGAGGGGCCGCTTCGTTTTTCACAGTCGGTTCGCCGGCTGCCCGGATCGAGAACTGTTTCGTCATGCTCATCGGCATCCTGCTGGCCATCAACATCATCGTCTGTATCGCGCTGATCGGCTTCGTGCTGCTCCAGCGTTCGGAGGGCGGCGCCCTTGGCATGGGCGGCGGCGGCGCCGGCAGTTTCATGACCGCGCGCGGCGCGGGCGACTTCATGACCCGCATGACCTGGATCCTGTTTTCGGTGTTCCTGGTCATCAGCCTGGTCCTCACCGTCCTGACCGGCCGCATCGGCGGCGCCGACTCGGTGGTCGACAAGCTGAAGATCGACAATCTCGACACCAAGACCCTGAACGCGCCCGTCGCGCCCAGCGTCCCGGCTCCGGGTTCGGCCGTTCCGGCTCCCGGCTCGACCGCGCCGAGCGCCGTTCCGGCTCAGCAACTCAGCGTTCCGGCTCCGGCCGCCCCGGCTCCGGCCGCTCCGGCCCAGACCCCCGCCCAGTAAGGGCGGGGGAGCGAAACTTGTTTATGAACGTCGGTCTTTTCGCCGCGATCGCCGAATCGCGGGTAATCTGAGCGCCCATGACGCGGTACATCTTCATCACCGGCGGCGTGGTTTCCTCCCTTGGAAAAGGCCTCGCCTCCGCAGCGCTGGGCGCTCTCCTGCAGGCTCGTGGCTACACGGTTCGCCTGCGTAAGCTCGACCCCTATCTCAACGTCGATCCGGGCACCATGAGCCCGTATCAGCACGGCGAGGTGTTCGTCACCGACGACGGGGCCGAAACCGACCTGGATCTGGGGCACTACGAGCGCTTCACCGGCGTGTCGGCCAAGAAGGCCGACAACATCACGACCGGCCAGATCTACAAGACGATCATCGAGAAGGAACGCCGCGGCGACTATCTGGGCGCGACCGTCCAGGTGATCCCGCACGTCACCAACGAGATCAAGGACTTCGTCCTCTCGCCCGCCATGGACGAGACGGGCCAGAAGCCGGTCGACTTCGTGCTGGTCGAGATCGGCGGCACCGTCGGCGACATCGAGGGGCTGCCCTTCTTCGAGGCCATCCGCCAGCTGCGCCAGGACCTGCCGCGCGGCCAGAGCTGCTACGTGCACCTGACCCTGCTGCCGTTCATCAAGACGGCCGGCGAGATGAAGACCAAGCCGACCCAGCACTCGGTCAAGGAGCTGCGCTCCATCGGCATCCAGCCGGACATCCTGCTCTGCCGTTGCGAGCAGGAGATCCCGGTCGAGGAAAAGCGCAAGATCGCCCAGTTCTGCAACGTGCGCCCGAGCGCCGTGATCCAGGCCCTGGACAGCTCGTCGATCTACGCGGTGCCGATCGACTATCACAAGGAAGGCCTGGACGCCGAAGTGCTCGACGTCTTCGGCCTGCAAGACGCGCCCAAGCCCGACCTGTCGCGCTGGGAAGCCATCGACAACACCGTCCAGCATCCGGACGGCGAGGTCACGATCGCGGTCGTCGGCAAGTACACCGTGCTCAAGGACGCCTATAAGTCCTTGATCGAGGCCCTGCATCACGGCGGCCTGGCCAACAAGGTCAAGGTCAACCTGGACTGGGTCGAGAGCGAGACCTTCGAGGGCGACGAGGGCGCGGCCGCGGCCCGTCTCGAGAACGCCCACGCCATCATGGTGCCCGGCGGCTTCGGCGAACGCGGCGCCGAGGGCAAGATCCGGGCGGCCCAGTTCGCCCGCGAGCGCAAGGTGCCGTACTTCGGCATCTGCTTCGGCATGCAGATGGCCGTCATCGAGACCCTGCGCAACGTCGCGGGAATCACCGACGCCAGCTCCAGCGAGTTCGGTCCGACCGACCGTCCGGTCGTCGGCCTGATGACCGAATGGATCAAGGGCAACGAGATGGTCTCCCGCAAGGCCGGCGACGACCTGGGCGGCACCATGCGCCTGGGCGCCTACGACGCCGTGCTGCAGCAGGGCTCGAAGGTCGCCGAGATCTATGGCGGGACCGAGATCGTCGAGCGCCACCGTCACCGCTACGAGGTCAACATCGGCTACAGCCACAAGATGGAGGAGGCGGGTCTCAAGCTGACCGGTCGTTCTCCTGACGGCGTGCTGCCCGAGATCGTCGAGCGCGACGACCATCCGTGGTTCATCGGCGTCCAGTTCCACCCGGAACTGAAGAGCCGGCCGTTCGCTCCGCACCCCCTGTTCGCCAGCTTCATCGCGGCGGCCAAGGAGCATGGACGACTGGTCTGAACTGGCGAGTTGCATGTCTGGAGAGATTCAGGCATAAGCGCGCCCTCACGCGGCGGCTAGGGTCGAACCCGAGTCGCCGCTTTCGATTTTCACGCTCAGCGAGCAGAGTCACTCCGATGGCCGTTCCTAAAAGAAAAACTTCGCCTTCTCGCCGGAACATGCGCCGGTCGCACCACGCCCTGGGCGCCAACTCGTTCGTCGAGGACAAGGACTCGGGCGAACTGCGCCGTCCGCACCACGTCGATCTGAAGACCGGCCTGTACAACGGCAAGCAGATCCTGACCCCGAAGGAAGACTAAGGTCTTTCTTCCCGGGGCGGCTTACCGCTCCAGGGATCCTGCCTCGGACTTCGCGTCCGACGATTTCAAAGCGCCGCCCGGCTCGCCTGGGCGGCGCTTTTCGTCGTGTGCGGACCAAAGCGGTGCTACAATGGCGCTCGGGTCGCCATAGGGACGGCCCCAACAAAGCCAGGAGCGCGGTCAGCGCCCACAAGGCGCGATCAGCTTCGGCGGACTGGGAGGTTCGCCATGTTCACGCGTCGCACGCTTGCGTCCGGCCTGGGCGCGTCGCTGGCGCTGGGCGCCGCGCCGTTCTCCGCCCACGCTTTCTCGCCCAGCCAGATCCCGCAGGAAACGCCCGCCGCGCCACCGCCGGCCGCGCCGCTGCCGCTCTACGTCATCGACGCGGCGATCGACGATTCGGAGCGGATGACCGTCGAGACCATGATCAACGGCCGCGGGCCGTATCGCTTCGTCGTCGATTCGGGCGCCGACCGGTCGGTGGTCTCCGAGACACTGGCCGCCAGCCTGGCCCTGCCGCGAGGGCGCGACGTCATGGTCCACGGCATCGGCGGCTCGGCCGTCACGCCCACCGCCCACATCGACCAGCTGGCCACCGGTGAGGCCCGCCTGGCCGGGGTGGAACTTCCCATCCTGCCTCCGGGCCGCGTCGGCGGCGACGGCCTCCTGGGCGTCGACATCCTGCAGGACCGCGCGGTCGTCATGGACTTCAAGAAAAAGCGCCTGGAGGTCCGCCACAGCACGCCGGAATATCGCGGCTTCCGCCGGGCCCAGGAGGTCCAGGTCGTCGCCGACCAGAAGTTCGGCCGCCTGACCATCGTCAACTGCCGGATCAACAACATCCGCACCCTGGCCTTCATCGACTCGGGCGCGGGCTCCTCGATCGGCAACATGGCGCTGTCGCGCGCCATCCAGGCCCGCCAGCGCAAGGACGCCGACCCGGCCGTGGCCGTGCGCCTGCAGGGCGTGGCCGGCGGCGAGACCATCGGCGAGTACCGGATCCTCAAGTCGATGAGCATGGGCGACCTGCGCATGACCAACCTGGCCGTGGTCTTTGCCGACCTGCACATCTTCGATCACTGGAAGATCAGCGACAAACCCGCGATCCTGCTGGGCGTCGACGTGCTTCGGCTGTTCGCCCGGGTCGAGCTGGACTTCGGGGCCGAGCAGCTGCTGTTCCGGCTGGGAGCCGAGCGGCCGACGCTGCAGGCCTGACGCGGCGGAACTTAGAGCTCGTCGAACATTGGTCCCGGTTGCGGCGACGCGGCGGCGCGGCTAAGGGGAAGCGCCTTTTCTTTCGGGAGCTCCCATGACCGAGATCGTCGACATCATCGCCCGCGAAATCCTCGATAGCCGCGGCAATCCGACGGTCGAGGTCGACGTCGTCCTCGAGGACGGCGCCTTTGGTCGCGCCGCGGTGCCGTCGGGCGCCTCGACCGGCGCCCACGAAGCCGTCGAAAAGCGTGACGGCGACAAGTCGCGCTACCTCGGCAAGGGCGTCCGCCTGGCCGTTGACGCCGTCAACACCGAGATCTTCGACGCCCTGTCGGGCGTCGACGCCGAAGACCAGCGCCGCATCGACAGCCTGCTGATCGGCCTGGACGGCACGCCGAACAAGTCGCGCCTGGGCGCCAACGCCATCCTCGGCGTCTCGCTGGCGGTCGCCAAGGCCGCCGCCGAGTCGGCCGGCCTGCCGCTGCACCGCTACATCGGCGGCGTGAACGCCCGCGTCCTGCCGACTCCGATGATGAACATCATCAACGGGGGCGCCCACGCCGACAACCCGATCGACATCCAGGAATTCATGATCCTGCCGACCGGCGCGGCCAGCTTCTCCGAAGCCCTGCGCATGGGCGCCGAGATCTTCCACGGCCTGAAGAAGGCCCTGAAGGACGCCGGCCACAACACCAACGTCGGCGACGAGGGCGGCTTCGCCCCGAACCTGGCCTCGGCCGAGGCCGCGCTCGAGTTCATCGTCAAGGCCGGTGAAGCGGCCGGCTACAAGGCCGGCGACGACTTCCTGCTGGGCCTCGACGTCGCCTCGACCGAGTTCTTCAAGAACGGCAAGTACGAGCTGGAAGGCGAGGGCAAGTCGCTCGACCCGGCCCAGATGGTCGACTACCTGGCGGGCCTGGTCGCCAAGTTCCCGATCGCCTCGATCGAGGACGGCATGGCCGAAGACGACTTCGACGGCTGGAAGCTGCTGACCGACACCCTGGGCAAGAAGGTCCAGCTGGTCGGCGACGACCTGTTCGTCACCAACCCGGCTCGCCTGCAGATGGGCCTCGACAAGGGCCTGGCCAACTCGATCCTCGTGAAGGTCAACCAGATCGGCACGCTGTCGGAAACCATCGACGCCGTCGAACTGGCCCACCGCCACGGCTACACCAGCGTCATGAGCCACCGCTCGGGCGAGACCGAGGACAGCACCATCGCCGACCTCGCCGTCGCCCTGAACTGCGGTCAGATCAAGACCGGCTCGCTGGCCCGTTCGGACCGGCTCGCCAAGTACAACCAGCTGCTGCGCATCGAGCAGCAACTGGAAGACCAGGGCGTCTACGCCGGTCGCGCCGCCCTCAAGGGCCGCTGATCGGTTCGATCCCCCGGATCAAGATCAAGAGCGCGTCGGGTTCGCCCGGCGCGCTTTTTGTTTGGGCTCAGCCGTCCAGCCGGTCGAGCCAGCGCAGGAAGTCGTCGGCCCAGGCCGCCTCCGGCGCGGGCGGCCGCGAGCGCAGGGCGAAGCCGTGCCCCCCGGTCGGGAAGATCCGGAGCTCGGCCTGGCCTCCCGCCGCGACGATGGCGGCCGCCGCGTCTCGACTGTTGCGGACGTCGGCCTTGGGGTCGTCCTCGGCGTGGAACAGGAAGGCCTTGGTCGGCGCGCCGAAGCCATGGAAGGGCGTCGCACGCGGCGGCGCCTGCGGACGTGTCAGCCACGGATAGCCCAGGCCGATGAAGTCGGGCAGGGAAGGGCGCGTGTCCAGTTCGTCGACGATCGGGTAAAGGGCGCCGCCGCCCCGCGAGGCGAGGGCCGCGGCGATCGTGCCGCCGGCCGAAAAGCCCAGGGCGCCGATCTTCGCTCCGCCGGCCTTGCTGCGCAGCAGCCGCAAGGCGCGCTGGGCGTCCTGCAGCGGAGCATCGGAACCCGCCGCCCAGCCGTCGCGCGGCAACCGATAGAGCAGTACGCCCGCCTGGATGTCGTTGGCCGCCAGCCAGCGGGCGATGTCGTGACCCTCCTTGCCGATCACGACCTTGCTGAAGCCGCCGCCGGGCACGACCAGGACGGAAGCCTTGGGACGGCCGCCCTTCGCCGGCGGATAGAGCGACAGGGTAGGGCGGCGCACGCCCTCGATCGAATAGTCCACCCGCCCGTCGGGCCAGTTATAGGCCACGCGGCGCTCCTCAACGCCGACGCGCTCGCCGCCGGGCGGCCCGCCGGGCCAGAGCTCGAAGGTCTCGGGCGCGGTCTCCGCCCTGGTCGGCGTCGCTCCCGCCAGCACCGCCGCGCCGCTGACGGCCAGCACGCGCCGCCGGTTCCAGTCAGATTTCATAGCCATGTCCCCGTTTGGCCGAAGGCGGCTGCTCAGCTCTTCAACAGCTGCACCCTGGCCTTCACGTCGGCCAGGGTGATGTCCTTTTTCATGACCATGTAGCCGGTGACGGCGTGCCAGCCGTCCTCGCCGACGCCGCCCGTGTCCCCGTCGGTCACCGAGCCGGTGACGCGATCGGTGGTCGGCATCACCGGCTTGCCGGGCAGGGGGATATCGCCCAGCACCAGATCGTTGGCGTCGCTGGTGCGATTGCGCCAGCCGCAGATCTCGAACCGCACCAGGCGTTCGGGGGCGAAGGCCTGGGTCAGCAGTATCAGCTTCATGGTGCCGGTCGCGGCGATCTCGGCCTGCTGCATCGCCTTGACCTCAAGGCGCGAGACGGCGCGGCCGTAGGTCACCCAGCGATCTTCGCCCTCCCAAAGCGTGCGAAAGATGGAGGCGTTCATGGGGATCACCAGTCCGCCCCCGAAATCGAGCTTGGGCGGGTCGCCCTTGATCATGTTCGGGCCGCCTCGACGGCCTTTGACGACGCCGTCCTCGCTGCGCTGGCGCGCGGCCGCGGGAAAGGCGAGGGCGGTCCCCGCCAACGCAAGCATGAGCTCTCGACGAAGCATTCGTTCATCCCCCTGGCGCGTCGACCTGGCGACACTCATGGATGAGCGCCTGGCGGTCAAATCAACCCGTGGGCGTCATTCCGCTGCCCTGACGGTGGCGATTCTGAGACGCGGGCGCCTCAGAAACAGGCTTCACCGGCGCCCGACTAAAAAAGTTCGACCACATTTTTTCTATAAGCGCGGCTGTTCCCAGAAAAACAGAGGTTTCCGATGCTCTCGCGGGTGCGAAGGAAATGCCGCGATGCGGTATCTCGATGCCCCTGAAACGGTCTCACTTGAAAGTATTTTCGCGTCGATCGCGGGGGACTTGCAAGCCCTTTGCGGCGTTGGGGATTTAGACCGTGTTAAGCACGTTCTGGCAGCCTGTAGCTCCCTGTCCGGGATTCGCCGATGTTCGCTCGACTGCAACCCTACCTGCCGACCGCGGCGCTTCTTCTCCTGATCACGTACTTCGTCTTTCACGCTCTGACGGGCGAGAGAGGCCTGCTTTCCTCGTCTCAACGCAACGCGGACTTGGCCGCCAAGACGATGGAACTTAAGAAGATCCGCGCTGAGAGGATGGACCTGGAGGCCCGGGCTCGTCTATTACGCAGCGGCAGCTTGTCGGCCGATCTTCTGGAGGAACGTGCGCGTTCGCTCCTTGGATACGCCGATCCCAAGGACTACGTGATCCGCACCAAGCGCTGAGCTGGGTCGGTTCTCGCCGGTCCGAAGCTGCCTTGTAGACCACGCTTCGAGTTGCAGCTCGAGGGGCGGTCTAGGCGTCAACACGAGCGCGTTCCTGCGCCAAAAGCCGTTTCGCGGCGGGCAATGGAAGCCTCTGAGATGAAGGCCGTTATGATGATTGGCCAGGGAGAGTTTAATGGCGCGAACGCGCAAGGGTGAAGCCCCGGCGGAGAAGGCTACCGACACCGGTGTCAACGCCTTCGTCGGCAAGGAAGAGCTTCTCAAATTCTATCAGGACATGCTGTTGATCCGCCGCTTCGAGGAGCGTGCTGGCCAGCTTTATGGCATGGGCCTGATCGGCGGGTTCTGCCACCTCTACATCGGTCAGGAAGCCATTGCGGTCGGCATGCAGTCGATCTCGCACAAGGGCGACCAGATCATCACCGGTTACCGTGACCACGGCCACATGCTGGCCGCCGGCATGGACCCGAAGGAAGTCATGGCCGAGCTCACCGGTCGCGCTGGCGGTTCGTCGCGCGGCAAGGGCGGCTCGATGCACATGTTCGACATCGCCACCGGCTTCTACGGCGGCCACGGCATCGTCGGCGCCCAGGTGGCGCTCGGCACCGGCCTGGCGCTGGCCAACCACTACCAGGGCAACGGCAACGTCTCGTACGCCTACTTCGGCGACGGCGCGGCCAACCAGGGCCAGGTCTACGAAAGCTTCAACATGGCCCAGCTGTGGAAGCTGCCGGTCGTGTACGTGATCGAGAACAACCAGTACGCCATGGGCACCAGCGTCGAGCGTTCGGCGTCGGAAACCGCCTTCCACAAGCGCGGCGTCTCGTTCCGGATCCCGGGCGAGGAAGTCGACGGCATGGACGTGGTGGCCGTGCGTGAAGCCGGCGCCCGCGCCAGCGAGCACGCCCGTAGCGGCCAAGGTCCCTACATCCTCGAGATGAAGACCTACCGTTACCGCGGCCACTCGATGTCGGACCCGGCCAAGTACCGCACCAAGGAAGAGGTCGACGAGGTCAAGACGACCCGCGATCCGATCGACCACATCAAGGAACGCCTGGCCGCGGCCGGCGTCACCGAGGACGATCTGAAGACGGTCGACGCCGAAGTGAAGCGTATCGTGGCCGAAGCGGCCGAGTTCGCCCGCACCAGCCCCGAGCCGGATCCCTCCGAACTCTACACCGACGTATACCTGGAGGCCGCCGAGTGACGGACATCCTGATGCCCGCCCTTTCTCCGACCATGGAGGAAGGCACCCTGGCCAAGTGGCTGGTCAAGGAAGGCGACACCATCAAGGCCGGCGACGTGATCGCCGAGATCGAAACCGACAAGGCGACGATGGAAGTCGAAGCCGTCGACGAGGGCGTGGTCGAGGCCATCCTCGTCCCGGCCGGCTCGGAGAACGTCAAGGTCAACACGATCATCGCCAAGCTGGCCGGTGAAGACGGCGCTTCGGCGTCGGCCGCTCCGGCCGCCGCCCCCGTCGTCGCCGAAGCCGCTCCGGCTCCGGTCGCCGCGGCTCCGGCCCCGATCGCCGCCGCCTCGAACTTCGCGGATCCGGAACTGCCGGAAGGCACCCCGACCAAGAAGATCACCGTGCGCGACGCCCTGCGCGACGCCATGGCCGAAGAGATGCGCCGCGACGACCGCGTGTTCCTGATGGGCGAGGAAGTCGCCCAGTATCAGGGCGCCTACAAGGTCAGCCGCGAACTCCTGCAGGAGTTCGGCGACAAGCGCGTCATCGACACSCCGATCACCGARCACGGCTTCGCCGGCRTKGGCGTCGGCGCKGCSATGGCSGGCCTGAAGCCSATCGTCGAGTTCATGACCTKSAACTTCGCCATGCAGGCGATCGACCACATCATCAACTCGGCCGCCAAGACGCTCTACATGTCGGGCGGTCAGATCAAGTCGTCGATCGTGTTCCGTGGTCCCAACGGCGCGGCTTCGCGCGTCGGCGCCCAGCACAGCCAGGACTACGCGGCCTGGTACGGCAACATTCCGGGCCTGAAGGTCATCGCGCCGTACGACGCGGCCGACGCCAAGGGCCTGCTGAAGGCCGCCATCCGCGATCCGAACCCGATCGTCTTCCTCGAACACGAGATGATGTACGGCCACGAGTTCGACATCCCGGACGTCGAGGACTACGTCGTGCCGATCGGCAAGGCCAAGGTTCGCCGTCAGGGCACGGACGTGACCCTGGTCGCCTACAGCCGCATGGTGGGCTTCGCCCTGCAAGCCGCTGAAGCGCTGGCCGCCGAAGGCATCTCGGCCGAGGTCGTCGACCTGCGGACCATCCGTCCGATGGACCACGCGACGATCCTGGAAAGCGTCAAGAAGACCAACCGCCTGGTCACGGTCGAGGAAGGCTGGGGCCCGATGGGCGTCGGTTCCGAGATCGTCGCCCGCATCACGGAGTTCGGCTTCGACTACCTGGACGCTCCGCCGCTGCGGGTTCACCAGGAAGACGTGCCGCTGCCGTATGCGGCCAACCTGGAAGCCCTGTCGCTGCCGTCGGTCGACAAGATCGTCAAGGCGGCCAAGGCGGTCTGCTACCGCTAAGACCGGCGCGGCCCCYGCTCCTGATGGGCGGGGGCCGCATCGTCTTGGCCAACGAATTCATCCCGCCCCAGGGCGGGGTATCGTGGACGCCGGCCAGCTTGGTCGAAGCCGTCCCGAACGCTTGAGGAAAGAGCTCAAATGTCGATCGACATCCTGATGCCCGCCCTGTCGCCCACCATGGAAGAGGGCACCCTCGCCAAGTGGCACGTCAAGGTCGGCGACACCGTCAAGGCCGGCGACGTCATCGCCGAGATCGAGACCGACAAGGCCACGATGGAAGTCGAAGCCGTCGATGAAGGCGTGATCGAAGCCATCCTGGTCGAGGCCGGGACCGAGAACGTCAAGGTCAACGCGCTGATCGCCAAGCTGGCGGGCGAGGGCGAGAGCCCCGCGCCGGCTCCGACCGCCGCGCCCGCCGCCGCCGTGGCCGAAGCCCCGAAGGCTGCCGCTTCGGCCCCTGCCGCCGCGCCTGCGCCCGCCGCCCCGGCTCCGGCTGCTCCGGTCGCCGCCGACGGCTCGCGCGTCTTCGCCTCGCCGCTGGCCCGTCGTCTGGCCGCCGCCGCCAATCTCGACCTGAAGTCCATCAAGGGCTCGGGCCCGCACGGCCGCGTCGTGAAGTCGGACGTCGAAGCCGCCAAGTCGGGGGGCGCCCCGGCCGCCAAGGCCGCGCCGGCTCCCGCCGCTGCTGCTTCGGCCCCGGCCGCCGAGCCGCGCAAGGTGCAGTCGCTGGAGCAGATGGGCATCCCCGCCGGCTCCTACGACCTCGTCCCGCTGGACGGCATGCGCAAGACCATCGCGCGTCGCCTGACGGAAAGCTTCCGCGACGTGCCGCACTTCCCGCTGACGATCGACATCGAACTGGACGGCCTGCTGGCCGCCCGCTCGAAGATCAACAGCCTGCTGGAAGGCCAGGGCGTGAAGGTGTCGGTCAACGACATCGTCATCAAGGCCGCCGCCGTGGCGCTCAAGCGCGTGCCGGAGGCCAACGCCTCCTACACGCCCGAGGGCATCGCCATGCACAAGCATGCCGACATCGCCGTGGCCGTGGCCATCGACGGCGGCCTGATCACCCCGATCATCCGCGCCGCCGAGACCAAGGGCCTGGCCCAGATCTCGGCCGAGATGAAGGACCTGGCCGCCCGCGCCAAGGCCAAGAAGCTGAAGCCCGAGGAATTCCAGGGCGGCACCTTCTCGGTCTCGAACCTGGGCATGTTCGGCATCAAGGCCTTCTCGTCGATCATCAACGAGCCGCAAGGCGCGATCATGAGCGTCGGCGCCGGCGAGCAGCGTCCGGTGGTCAAGAACGGCCAGTTGGCCGTGGCCACCGTCATGACCGTCACCCTGACCTGCGATCACCGCGTGGTCGACGGCGCGGTCGGCGCCAAGTTCCTGGCGGCCTTCAAGCCGCTGATCGAGGAACCGCTGACCCTGATCGTCTAAGGGCGGCCTTTCCCTTGAAATCCTCGCCTCGCGGTCAAACGCGGGGCGGGGATTTCGAAAGCGGCCGGGCAGGGCCCCATCCTGGTCTTTTCAGGACGGGGACGGCCCCGAGGAGAACACGCGATGTCGGTCTACGATTTCTCGGCCAAGACGCTTCAAGGCAAGGACGTCAGCCTGGCTGACTATCGCGGCCAGGTGCTGCTGATCGTCAACACCGCCAGCAAGTGCGGCCTGACCCCGCAGTACGAGGGCCTGGAGGCGCTCTACAAGGCGCACAAGGACCGTGGCCTGACGATCCTGGGCTTTCCCTGCAACCAGTTCGGCGCGCAGGAGCCGGGCACGGCGGAAGAGATCGGCGGCTTCTGCTCGCTGACCTACGACGTGACCTTTCCGATGATGGCCAAGATCGACGTCAACGGACCCTCGGCTCACCCGCTCTACGCCTATCTGAAGAAGCAGCAGAAGGGCGTGCTGGGCACCGAGGGCATCAAGTGGAACTTCACCAAGTTCCTGATCGACCGCGACGGAAACGTCGTCGAACGTTTCGCCCCGACCACCAAGCCTGAAGACCTCCAGGTCGCCGTCGAGGCGCTGTTATAGATTTCCCAGGCCGGCCCCAAGGACCGGTCGTTCGACGCCGCCGCTCCCCCGCGCGGCGTCCAAGCTAGGGTAAGACAACTATGTCCACGGAATTCGATGTCGTCGTCATCGGCGCCGGTCCGGGCGGCTATGTCGCCGCCATCCGCGCCAGCCAGCTGGGCCTGAAGACGGCGATCGTCGAGCGTGAGAACCTGGGCGGCATCTGCCTGAACTGGGGCTGCATCCCCACCAAGGCGCTGCTGAAGTCCGGCGAGATCTTCGAACAGCTGTCGCACCTCGACAGCTACGGCCTGGCCGTCGAGAAGCCCTCGTTCGATTTCGCCAAGATCATCGAGCGCTCGCGCGGCGTCGCCAAGACCATGTCGGGCGGCATCGCCTTCCTGATGAAGAAGCACAAGATCGAGGTCATCGAGGGCGAGGCCAAGCTCGAGAAGGGCGCCCCCGCTCCGAAGGTCGTGATCGCGCTGAAAGCCGGCGGCAGCCGCACCGTCCAGGCCAAGAACGTCATCCTGGCCAGCGGCGCCCGCGCCCGCAACATCCCGGCCATCGGCGCCGTCTCGGACGGCGACAAGGTCTGGACCTACCGCGACGCCCTGGCGCCGAAGTCCATGCCCAAGTCGCTGGTCGTCATCGGCTCGGGCGCCATCGGCATCGAGTTCGCCAGCTTCTACCGCGCCCTCGGCGCCGAAGTGACCGTCGTCGAAGCCGTCGACCGCATCATGCCGGTCGAGGACGCCGAGGTCTCCAAGGCCGCCCAGAAGGCCTTCGAGAAGCGCGGCATCAAGTTCCGCATCGGCGCCAAGGTCACCAAGATCGAAAAGACCGCCACCGGCGTGTCGGTCTCGGTCGAGGTCGGCGGCAAGGCCGAGCAACTGACCGCCGAGAAGTGCATCGTCGCCATCGGCATCGTTCCGAACACGGAAGGCGTGGAGTCGGTCGGCCTGACGCTCGACCGCGGCCACGTGGTCACCGACAAGCACTGCAAGACCAACGTGCCCGGCCTCTACGCCATCGGCGACGTCGCCGGCGCCCCCTGGCTCGCCCACAAGGCCAGCCACGAAGGCATCCACGCCGCCGAGCACATCGCCGGCTACAAGACCCCGAACGTCCACTCGCCGATCCCGGGCTGCACCTACGCCAACCCGCAGGTCGCCTCGGTGGGCTACACCGAAGCCGCCGCCAAGGCCGCAGGCATCGAGGTCAAGGCCGGTCGCTTCCCGTTCAAGGTCAACGGCAAGGCCGTGGCCGCGGGCGAGACCGAGGGCTTCGTCAAGACGGTGTTCGACGGCAAGACCGGCGCGCTGATCGGCGCCCACATGATCGGCCACGAAGTGACCGAGATGATCCAGGGCTTCGTCACCGCCATCACGCTGGAAGCGACCGAGGAAGACCTGCACGGCATCGTCTACGCGCACCCGACCATGTCGGAGGCCATGCACGAAGCCTCGCTCGACGCCTACGGCCGCGTCCTGCACATTTAATCCGTCGTCGAACGATTTTCGCGGCGACTGTCGCGAAACTGTCGTTCAACTGTCGCATTAGGAAGGCCCGTTCGGAGCACCCTCCGGACGGGCCTTTTCATGTCCGGAGCAACGCCGTGCGCCGATCCGTCCTGCCCCTGCTGGCCACCAGCGCCCTTGGCCTCGCGTCGCCCGCCTTCGCCCAGGACGGCGCCATCAGCGCCGACGAAGCCGCCGCCATGCGCGCCCAGATCTCGGCCCTGAAAGCCCAGATCCAGCTGATGGAGCAGAAGCTGGACGCGGCCACCGGCGCGCCCCAGAGCACGGCGGCTCCGGCCATCGCGGCCGCGCCCCAGCCGGCGACGATCGCCGCGCCCGCGCCGTCCAAGGCCCCGCCGCCGACCGAGATCGCCTGGAAGGGCTCGCCCCAGTTCACCGCCAGCGGCGGCCGCAGCTTCAAGGCCAAGGGCCGCATCCAGACCGACGTCGGCTATGTCGGCCGCCCCGACGGCTCGACCGACCGCGGCCTGGGCTACGCCGCCGAGATGCGTCGCATCCGCCTGGGCGGGGAAGGGGGCCTGGGCGCCGGCATCGGCTACAAGCTGGAGCTGGAACTGTCCGACAACAGCGTCGACCTGGTCGACACCTTCGTCACCTACAAGAACGGCGGCCTGCTGCTGTCGGTCGGCAATCAGAACCAGTTCCAGTCGCTGGATGAACTGACCGGCGACACCTCCGGCTCGGTCATGGAGCGCGCGGCCTTCACCGACGCCTTCAATTTCGAGCGCCGTCTCGGGATCGCCGCCCAGTACGAGAAGGCCGCGTGGCTGCTGCAGGCGGGCCTTTTCGCCGACGACATCACCGCGCTGTCCAACGACAGCGACGGCGAGACCGGCGGCGACGAGAACAACAGCTACGGCCTCGACGGGCGCCTCGTCTATGCGCCCAAGCTGGGCGACGCCCAGCTGCACTTCGGCGGCTCGGCCCACTGGCGCGATCTCAAGCGGGTCGGCGACGCCGGCACGCGCTATCGCCAGCGGCCGTTCGTGCACACCAGCAACACCCGCCTGATCGGGACCTCTACCCTCGACGTCAAGGACGAGGCCCACTACGGCCTGGAGGCCGCCTTCGTGCGCGGGCGGCTGCACGGCGCGGCCGAGACCCACTGGCTGCGAAGCGATCTGGCCGCGGGCCCCGACGCGGAATTCTTCGGCGGCTATGCCGAGCTCGGCTGGTTCCTGACCGACGACACCCGCGGCTACAAGGCTGGCATCTTCGATCGCGCCAAGCCGAGGAAGCCGCTCGGCGGCGGGGGCCTCGGCGCGGTGCAGGTCAACGTCCGCTACGACTATCTCGATCTCAACGACGGCGTGATCGTCGGCGGTCGCCAGGACGCCTGGATCGCCGCGCTGATCTGGCAGCCGGTCGAGTTCCTGCGCTTCAACGTCAACTACGCCTACCTCTCGTACCAGGACGCCACGCCGCTCGCCGGCGGCGACCGGGACTACGGCGTGCACGTCACCGGCGCGCGCATGGAACTGGATTTCTAGGACCCTCTCCCTCTGGGAGAAGGAAGCCGCTACGGCCGCTTGCGCACCTGGGCGTCGACGCTCCATTCCCCCGGCCCGGCGAACACCAGGTAGAGGAAGACGAAGCAGAACAGGATCGCAGCCTCGCCGCCGTTCAGCGCCGGCCAGAAGCCCTTACTGGCGTGGGCGATGAAGTAGGCCACCGCCATCTGGCCCGACAGGATGAAGGCCACCGGACGGGTGAAGAGGCCCAGCACGAGCAAGGCCCCGCCGACCCCCTCGAGCCAGGCCGCGGCCAGCAGCATGGGCGGCAGCGGATCAGGCGCGTCGGGCTGCGGGGCGGGGAAGTGGAACAGCTTCATCAGCCCGTGCTCCATGAAGAGCAGGGCGGCGATGATGCGCAGCAGGCTCAGCACCCGCGGCGTCCACACGTAAAGTCGTTCCAAGCGTTTCTCCCGTTCGCTGTCGTCCCAAGAACCGGTCGCCGCCGCTGACGGCGACCGTAAGCTCTACTGAAACGCGGCGCGCGGGCCCCGGTTCGTCAGGCCGCGGCCTCGGCCATGCGCTGGATGGCGACGTAGTCGGTCTTGCCGCTGCCGAGCACCGGCACCTGGGTGACCTTGAGGATCTTGCGCGGCACGGCCAGTTCCGGCGCGCCCACGGACTGTGCATGAGCCACCAGGGGGGCAGCGTCGGCGCTCTGGCAGTCGGTGACCAGGACGAGGCGTTCGCCCTTCTTCTTGTCGGGCATCGAGATCACGGCGTGGCGGGCGCTAGGCCACACGGCCACGGCGAGGTCCTCGGCCGCGGTCAGCGACACCATCTCGCCGCCGATCTTGGCGAAGCGCTTCACCCGGCCCTTGATGGTGATCCACTGGTCGTCGGTCATGGTGACCACGTCGCCGGTGTCGTGCCAGCCGTCTTCCGGGGCGTCGACGCCGCCGTCCTCGCGCAGGTAGCCGGCCATGATGTTGGGACCGCGCACGAAGAAGCGACCGCCCTCGGCGATGCCCTCGACGGGCTCGATGCGGGTCTCCATGCCGGGCAGCAGGCCGCCGACGGTTCCGGGGCGGTTGTCGGTCGGCTTGTTGACTGCGATTACGGGCGAGGCCTCGGTCGCGCCGTAGCCTTCCAGCACGGGCACGTCGCCGAAGCGCTCCTTGATCAGGGCGTGGGTTTCGTCGCGCACCTTCTCGGCGCCGCAGACGATGAACTGCAGGCCGCCCAGCTCGTCGGTCTCCGAGGCGCGGGCGTACTGGTTGACGAAGGTGTCGGTGGCCAGCAGCAGCGAAGCCTTGGCGTCCTTGATCAGCGGCGGGATCTGCTTGGTGTGCAGCGGCGAGGGATACTCGAACGCCTTCATCCCCTGCAGCAGCGGCAGGATGACCCCGCCGGTCAGCCCGAAGCAGTGGAACACCGGCAGCGGATTGAACATCACCCAGTTCGGATCCAGCGGAATGTGCGCGGCGATCTGGGCGGCGTTGGAAACCAGGTTGGCCTGGGACAGCACCACGCCTCGCGGCGCGCCGAAGCTGCCTGAGGTGAACAGCACCACGCCCTTGTCCGACGGCTTGGCCGGGGCGCGGAACTGGCGCGGGAAGGCCCCGGCGGCAGCGGCGAACAGCTTGTCGGCCAGACCGATCGTCTTTCGCACGTCCTCCAGGTAGACGACCTTGGCCAGGTCGTCGATGGCGTCGACAACGTCGTGCAGCTTGCCCAGTTCGATGAACTTGTGGGCCGTCAGCACGTGCTTGACGTTGGCCAGCTTCACCGCGGCCTTGATGTTCCGCAGGCCCGCCGTGAAGTTCAGCATGGTCGGCACGCGGCCGAAGGCGTGCAGCGCGAAGAACACCACCACGGCGCCCACGCCCGACGGCAGCAGCACGCCGACGTGCTCGCCGGGCTTGGTGATCGCGGCGACCTTGCGACCCAGCGCGAAGCTCGCCCGGATCAGGTCGGTGTAGCTAAGCGGATTGCGATCCTGATCTTCGAGGATCGGCTTCTTGGCGCCGAACTTGTCCTTGGCGTCGATCAGGGCGTCGAAGAGCGCTTTTTGACCGTCTTCGGCTTTGAAAACTACCGGCATGCCGGCGAAACCTCCCACAAAGGCGCTTGTTCCGCCCTCGTTCGATTGAGACGGGACCCTAGCGATCCTGACGCGGTTTGCAAAGATCGGTCACGTCGCGTGATCGAACCGTGTTCTTCAGATGGTGCGCCGGCCCTTGCGGCTCAAGGCTTGGCGGCTTTCGGACCGCCTGCCGCCTTGATGGCGGCGGCCACGGCCGCCAGCCAGGGCGCGCGCACCGAATCCCGCTCCAGGTTCAGGGCGTGGCGTCCGCCCGGCAGGCGGGTTTCGCGGCAGTCGGCCATCGCCTTGCAGACGCTGGTCTGGGCCGAGGCGGGGGTGGTCGGATCGGCGTCGCCGGCCAGCAGCACGGTCGGGATCCGGGCGCGGCCCAGGTCGCGAGCCGTCGCGTCGAGCACGTCGTAATAGGCCGCGTACTGGCCGAGGCTGGGCGCGCCCATCCGCAGGTCCGGGTTGGCCGTCTGCCAGGCGTGGTTGACGGCGCCGCGCGTCGGGTCGCCCGTCAGGCCCAGCGCACGATCGTCGGGTCCGTCGCGACGCCAGTCCGTAGCCGTCGGCCAGGCCAGGAACGACAGATTCGCGCGCCGCGCCACGCGGGCGATATTGATGAGCTTGTCCTTGGGCGCCGGAAGCTGGCCAAGATCGAAGGTCGGCGAGGACAGGACCAGCGCGTCAGCCATCAGGCCTTCCTCGACGGCGCGAAGGGCCACCAGGCCGCCCTGTCCCTGGCCCAGCACCGTCAGCGGCAGGCGGCCGTCCGGCCGGATCACGACCTTGACCATGGCCTTGGCCGCGGTGACGTCCGGCGCATAGCTCACCACATGACCGCGGTCGCGCTTGCCGGCCAGGCGCTCGGAACCGCCCTGGCCCTGGCGCTCGAGGATCCACACGACCACGCCCTGGGCGTTGAGGTCGCGCGCCGTCTCGAACCAGGTCTCGGCGCTTTCGCCATAGTCGGTCAGGATCAGGATCTGGCCGGTCGGCGCGCCCCGCGGGGCCGAGACGCCGTAGCGCTGGATCGCGTCCTCGCCGACCTGCACGTAGCCCCAGGCCCAGCCCGGCGGCGGCAGGAACCGGCGCTCCAGGCCCGGCGGCGTGCGGGTGTCGGCGAAAGGCGCGCGTCCGCCTTGCTCGCCGCAGGCGAAAAGGGGCAGGGCGAGCAGCAAAACGAGAGCGAAGCGACGCATATACGCCACTCATTTCGCGCCTTTGCGCTGCATGCAAGATCGAGAGCTTGATCCGGAGGCCAAGAAGGCCGATCTAGGCCCACATGGTCACGTTGATCGACACGCTGAAGGCCCGCGGTCCCGAGGATCGCGCCGTCCGCCACCCCGAAAAGCAGAATCGCCCGGACACCCCGGTCCTGCGCAAACCCGAATGGCTGCGCGTCCGCGCCCCGGGCTCGGGCCAGTACAACGAGACCAAGGGCATCGTGCGCGAGCACAAGCTGACCACGGTCTGCGAGGAGGCCGCCTGCCCGAACATCGGCGAGTGCTGGAGCCAGAAGCACGCGACCATGATGATCATGGGCGAGATCTGCACCCGCGCCTGCGCCTTCTGCAACGTCACCACGGGCCTGCCGACGCAGCTTGATCCCGACGAGCCGCGCCGCGTGGCCGAGGCCGTCGCCAAGATGGGCCTCAATCACGTGGTCATCACCTCGGTGGACCGGGACGACCTGATCGACGGCGGCGCCCGTCACTTCGCCGAGGTAGTCACGGCCATCCGCGCGGCGGCGCCCAAGACCACCATCGAGATCCTCACGCCCGACTTCCTGCGCAAGGACCGGGCCGAGAACGTGGTCATCGACGCCCGCCCGGACGTCTTCAACCACAACCTGGAAACCGTGCCGCGGCTCTATCTGAAGATCCGCCCGGGAGCCCGCTACTACAACTCGCTGCGCCTTCTGGAGCGGGTGAAGGAGCGCGATCCTTCGCAGTTCACCAAGTCCGGCCTGATGGTCGGCCTGGGCGAGACCAAGGAAGAGGTCATGCAGGTCATGGACGACATGCGCTCGGCCGGCGTCGACTTCATCACCATCGGCCAGTACCTGCAGCCGACCCGCAAGCATGCGGCCATCGACCGCTTCGTGACGCCTGAAGAGTTCAAGGCCTATGAGGCGATCGCCCGGGCCAAGGGCTTCCTGATGGTGTCGTCCAGCCCGCTGACCCGCTCGTCGCACCACGCCGGCGAAGACTTCGCCAAGCTGCAGGCGGCCCGCCGGGCGCTGGACGCCAAAGCCGGCTGATCCCTTGCACCGTCGCGTCGTCACCCGGGTGCTGCCCTATGCGCCCGAGCAACTCTTCACGCTCGTCGGCGACGTCGAAGCCTATCCGTCGTTCGTTCCCTGGATCACGGGGATGCGGACCTGGAACGCCCATGAGAGCGGTGACGTCAGCAGCCTGGACGCCGAGGCCCAGGTCGGCTTCTCGTTCCTGCGCGAGAAGTTCGCCACCCGCGTCCGTCGCGACCGGTCGGACCTGAGCGTGACCGTCAGCCTGCTCTACGGCCCGTTCAAGCGGCTGTCGAACCAGTGGCGGTTCTCGTCCCATCCCGACGGGGCGACCATCGACTTCGTCATCGACTTCGCCTTCAAGTCGAAGCTGCTCGACGCCATGCTGGCAGCCAACATGGATCGGGCGGTCGACAAGCTGATCGCCTGTTTCGAGGCCCGCGCGGCGCAGCTCTACGGGGCCAGGACCTAGTCGCGCTTGGCCGTCGTTTCCTCGACGCGGTCGGCGAAATCCCCAAGGTTCGCGAACAGGTTCTCGACCGCGAACATCAGTCCGAAGGTGCGCGCCGCGTCGTCGAAGGCGAGTTCGCGGGTGGCCCCGACGTCGCGCATGCCTTCGATGGCGTCCTGGAAGGCCTTGTGCCCCTCGGCGAAGGCCAGGCGGTCGGGCTTCGCGCCGCCCGAAAGGCTTTGCGCCGCCGCCCGCAGATAGGCCGAAGAAGCCGCCAGCATCGTCGCCGACGGCGGAGCCAGGCCCGGGGCGGGCAGGGGCTCGCGCAGCGCCCGGCCGATCATCACGCAGTCGTTGCGCAGTCTCCACAGCGTGCGGGGCAGGGCGTCCGACACCGATCGGTCGGACAGCTTGCTGGCCGTCTCGCGGTCGGCCTCGGTCATGGCCGTCTGCAGCTTGGCCAGGGCCTTGAGCGTGTCGTCGTAGTGGGCGCGGGGATCCAGTTCGCTGGGCTTGCCTTCAAGCTTGGCGGCGTAGTGCGACAGGAGGTCGGCCAGCAGGCCGGCGGCCGTCTGGCTGCTGGAGACCACCGATTCGTGGGCCCGGGCCGGAAAGATCAGCAGCGTGGCGGCCACGCCCACCAGGCTGCCCACCGTGATCTCGGCCACCCGCAGGAAGGCCGTCGTCAGCGGGTCCATGTGCGTCGTGGTGCCGATCAGCATGATCACCGCCGTCACCGGCGCCACCTTGAACGCCGGACGCACCGCCGCGAGGAAAGCGAGGGAAGCCGCCGAAGCTGCCAGGATCACGCCGCCCCATTCCGGATGGCGCATGTGCAGCCAGGCCGCGCCCGCGCCGACAGCCGCCCCGACCACCGTGCCCATGAAGCGCTCGATCGAGGCGGTGATGGTCGCGCCCAGGCTCGACTGCACGACGATCACCGCCGTGAACACCGCCCAGTATCCCTGCGGCAGCCGCAGCAGGGTCGCCAGCGCATAGGCCGCCACGACCGCCGCCGACACCCGCACCGCGTGTCGAAGCTCGCTCTGCCGGCGCGCCGCGGCCGCCAGGGCTGAGCGCGAAAAGCCGGCGCCGACGAACCGCCGCCAGTCGGAGGGCGCGCCGTCGGGCGTCAACCGGCCACCGCCTCGCGCAGCATCTCCAGCGCCGTCCGGATCGCCGCCAGCTGCACGCCTTCGCGGGGGAGGCCCTCGAAATGTTCGTGGCGATGGGTCACCGAGCGATTGGCCCGCGCCACGGCGAAGTGGACCGTGCCCACGGGCTTCATCGGCGTGCCGCCGCCCGGACCGGCGATGCCGGTGATCGCCACCGCCACATGGGCGTTGCTGTTGGCCAGGCCGCCTTCGGCCATCATCCGCGCCACGGGTTCGGAGACCGCCCCGTGGTCGGCGATCAGGTCGCCGGGCACGCCCACCTGTTCGGTCTTGGCGCGGTTGGTGTAGGTGACGAAGCCGCGCTCGAAGACATCGGACGCCCCTGAGATCGCGCAGATCGACCCGGCCACCAGGCCGCCGGTGCAGCTTTCGACCGTCGCCAGGCGCAGCTTCTTCTCGCGCGCCTCGTCGATGAGCAGCCGGGCGAGGGTTTCGATCTCGATGGGAAACATCGCCTACTTCCAGTTGCGATAGCCGCGATCCTCAAGTGAAGATGCGTCGTTCAGCCGTCGAGGTGATTATGACCGTGAGTCGCGTCCACGCCATGCTGGCGATCGCCGCCATCGCCACTGCAGGCGTCTATGCCGGGACCGCGCTGGTCAACGAGCCGGCGTGCGTCGAGATCGCCGACCGCGATCCGGCCCGGCTTTCCCCGCTTGGAGCGCGCTACGCCACGGACGGTTTCAAGCTTGAGCGCCAGCGCGGCGTCAGCCGGTGCAGCGGCGAAGGCGGCCGGATGTCGTGCCTGCTGACGGACCCAGGCCGTTTCAGGGTGACGATCGGCGGCGAGCGAAAAACCTTCAGCGCGCCGCCGCTGGCCAAGCTGCGCATTTCCTCGGACGGGCGCTCGATCCGCTGCGCGGCGGTCAAGGGCGTCTAGAGCGGCGTCTCCACCGTCGCCACCGCCTGGGCGGCCAGGCCTTCGCCGCGGCCGGTGAAGCCCATCTTCTCCGTCGTGGTCGCCTTCACGCTGACGCGGTCCAGCGGCAGGTCGAGGATCTGCGCCAGGCGGGCGCGCATCGCCTCGCGGTGCGGCTTGATCTTGGGGCGCTCGCAGATCAGCGTCACGTCCACGTTGATMAGGCGGCCGCCGCGCTGGCGAACCAGGTTGACGGCGTGGATCAGGAACTTGTCCGAGGCCGCGCCCTTCCATTGCGGATCGGTCGGCGGGAAGTGGTCGCCGATGTCGCCGTCGCCGATGGCGCCGAGCACGGCGTCGGTCAGGGCGTGCAGGCCCGCGTCGGCGTCCGAATGGCCGATCAGGGTCTCGTCGTGGGCGATTTCCACGCCGCACAGCCAGACCGACTCGCCCGGGCCCCAGCGGTGGGCGTCGAAGCCCTGGCCGATGCGGGTGATGCGGGCGCCGCCCGCCAGCCGTTCGGCCATGGCGAAGTCCTCCGGATAGGTCAGTTTGGTCAGCAGCGGGTCGCCGGCGGAAATGGCGACCTTGCCGCCATGGGCTTCGACCACCTGGGCGTCGTCGGTGGGTTCGGCCTGTCCGGCCCAGGCCGCGTAGGCGGCCAGCAGGCGATCGCGGCGGAAGGCCTGCGGGGTCTGGGCGCGCCACAGGCCCTCGCGCGAGGTCGTGCTCGCGCCCGACTCGCCGGCGCGCTTGAGGGTGTCGGCCACGGGCAGGGCGGGAACCACGCCGTCGGCGCCCTTGAGAGCCTCCAGCACGCCCTCGACCACGGCCTTGGTCAGGAAGGGGCGGGCGGCGTCATGCACCAGCACCGGCTCGTCGGCGGGGCGATGGGCCAGGGCGGCGAGGCCGGACTGCACCGACAGGGCCCGCGTGGCGCCGCCGGGGGCGAACCGCCAGCCGTCGAGGCCGGCCAAGGTTTCGCCAAGCATGTCCTGCATGCTCGGGTCGGTCACGATTGCGAGATCAGCTGCGCCGGAGGCCAGCAGGGCCTCGACCGACCAGCGCAGTACGGGTTTGCCCGCCAGATCCCGCCACTGCTTGGCCTGGCCGGGTCCGGCACGGGTACCGCTGCCAGCGGCGACGACGACGGCTGAGAAGGTCATGGCCCGTGTCTAACGTTGTCGTCGAACATGTCCAGCCAACGGAGGGCTTTACTGCGCTGCACAATGTGCCTAAAAACGCAGCGGTGGGGATGATCATAAAATGAGCAAGCAGCTCGCAGTCGGCGCCGTCACGGTGCCCGGGCGGGTATGGATTGCGCCGATGACAGGCGTGTCCGACCTCCCGTTCAGAGAAACGGCCACGCGCCTTGGCGCATCATACGTGGCCACCGAAATGGTCGCCTGCGCGGAATTCGCGAAGGGCCGGCCCGACGTCGTCCGCCGCGCGGCCGTCGGCGAAGGCCTGCCGCTGATGGTCGTACAGCTGGTCGGTCGCGATCCGGAGTTCATGGCGCAGGGCGCCCGCCTGGCGGCTGAAGCCGGGGCCGAGATCATCGACCTGAACTTCGGCTGCCCCGCGAAGGAAGTCACCGCCGGCGCCGCGTCGGGCTCGGCCTTGATGCGCGAGCCGGATCTGGCCGAGGCCCTGGTCGCCGCCGCCGTCCAGGCCGTCGACGTGCCTGTCACGGTCAAGATGCGCCTGGGCTGGGACGACGCCAGCCGCAACGCCCCCGAGATCGCCGCCCGCGCCCAGGCCGCCGGCGCCCGCGCCATCACGGTGCACGGCCGCACGCGCTGCCAGTTCTACAAGGGCGAGGCCGACTGGGCCGCCGTCGCGCCGGTCAAGCAGGCCGTCTCGGTGCCGGTGCTGGTCAATGGCGACATCGTCGACGCCGACAGCGCTCGCATGGCGCTTGAGCAATCGGGCGCCGATGGCGTGATGATCGGCCGCGGCGTCTACGGCCGCCCGTGGATCGCCCAGGCCATCGAGGCCGCCCTCGACGGCCGCGCGTTCGTCGAACCGGCCGCCGAGGAGCGCCTGGCGATCGCGATCACCCATTTCCGCCGCAGCCTGTCGTTCTATGGCGAGCGCCAGGGGCTGAAGATGTTCCGCAAGCACCTGGCTTCGTACATCGAGGCCGCGCCCTGGCCGGAAACGCCCGAAGCGCGCCGTCAGGCTCGCGCCGCCCTTTGCCGGATCGAGGATCCGGCCGCCCTGGAAATCGCCCTGGCCGACCTCTGGCTCGCCGGCGGGAGGATCGCTGCATGACCGACCGCGCCCGCGTTCTTTCCGGCACGGCGCTCGACGCCCTGAAGGCCGCCGCCTTCGAGCTCAGCCCCGAACCGGCCCTGGTGGTCGACCGCGAGGGCGGCCTGGTGGCGGTCAACGAAGCCGCCGAAGCCCTGTTCGGCCATGGCCTGTCGCTGCTGGCCCGCGGCCGTTTCCGCGCGGCCCTGCCGCCGGGCTCGGTGCTGGTCTCGCTGATGGATCGCGCCGTGTTCGAAGGCGCGTTGGTTCGCGAGCACGGGGTCGAGGTAAATCTCTTCGGCCAGCCGCCGTTCGAGGCCGACGGCGCGGCCGTGCCTCTGGGCGACGGCTCGGTGCTCCTGACCCTGCACGTCAAGGGCGCGCTGGGCGTCGAGCGCAGCGCCGACCAGGCCGGGCTGCGCTCGGTTGTGGGCCTTGGCCGCATGCTGGCCCACGAGATCAAGAACCCGCTGGCCGGTATCCGCGGCGCGGCCCAACTGCTCAAGACCGGCGCCAGCGCCGCCGACCAGCCGCTGGCCCAGCTGATCGTCGACGAGACCGATCGCATCCGCCGCCTTGTCGACCGGATGGAGGCCTTCTCAGACCAGGCTCCCACCCCGCGCGAGGCGGTCAACATCCACCAGGTGTTGGACCGCGTGCGCGCGCTGGTGGCCAATGGCGTGGCCGACGGCCTGCGCCTGCGCGACCACTACGACCCGTCGCTGCCGCCTGTCTGGGGCGACGAGGATCAGTTGATCCAGATCTTCCTGAACCTGGTGAAGAACGCCTCCGAAGCCGCCCACATGCGCGGCGACGGCCAGGGCGAGCTGACCATCCACACCGCCTGGCGTCCCGGGGTCCGGGTGCGCGGCGCCGACGGCAAGTCGGCCTCCAGCGCCCCGATCGAGATCCGGGTGCAGGACAACGGTCCCGGCGTTCCGCAGAGCCTGCGCGAGCACCTGTTCCAGCCCTTCGTGACCACCAAGGCCAACGGCACCGGCCTTGGCCTGGCCCTGGTCACCAAGCTCGTGACGGCCCATGGCGGCCTGATCGATTTCGAATCCGAGCCCGGCCGCACCGTGTTCCGCGTGTTGCTGCCTGTGGCGCCTGAGCCTTCCTTGGGAGACGCGTGAGTACATGAACGCCGCAAACAAGAAGATTCTGATCGCCGACGACGACTCGTCCGTCCGTCTGGTGCTCAGTCAGGCCTTCACCCGTCTCGGATACCAGGTCAGGGCCACTGGCAACGCCACGACCCTGCTCAAGTGGGTCAGCGACGGCGAGGGCGATCTGGTCGTCACCGACGTGATGATGCCCGACGAGAACGTGTTCGACGTGCTGCCGCGCATCCGCAAGGAGCGCCCCAAGCTGCCGATCATCGTGATGAGCGCGCAGAACACCCTGCTGACGGCGGTCAACGCCGCCGACGCCGGCGCCTTCGAGTACGTCTCCAAGCCCTTCGATCTCGACGACGTCACCGCCGCCGCCCGTCGCGCCCTGTCGCGTCCGGCCGACGCCGAGGCTTCCAAGGCGCAGGCCCGCGCGATGCGTGACGAGCGCCTGCCGCTGATCGGCCGCTCCGCGCCGATGCAGGAGGTCTATCGCACCATCGCCCGCCTGGTGGGGGCCGACCTGACGGTGCTGATCCTGGGCGAAAGCGGCACCGGCAAGGAACTGGTCGCCCGCGCGCTGCACGACCTGGGCCGTCGCCGCGACGGCAAGTTCGTGGTCATCAACCTGGCCGCCGTGCCGCGCGAGCGGGTCGAGGCCGAACTGTTCGGGCGCGGGGAGGGCGACAACGGCCGCCTCGTCGAGGCCGACGGCGGCACCCTGTTCCTGGACGAGATCGGCGACATGCCGCTCGACGCCCAGACCCGCCTGCTGCGGGTGATCGACGGCACCGAGCCGGTGATCAACCCCAAGACCGGTCGTCGCCCGAACGTGCGGATCATCGCCGCCACCAACCGCGACCTGCGCGGCCTGATCCAGCAGGGCCTGTTCCGGGAAGACCTGTTCTTCCGCCTGAACGTCGCCCCCGTGCGCCTGCCGCCGCTGCGCGACCGCGCCGAGGACATCCCGGATCTGGCCCGCACCTTCCTGCTGCGCGCCAACCGCGAAGGCCTGCCGGCCAAGACCATCGACCAGAGCGCGCTCGACCGGATGAAGAGCCACTCCTGGCCAGGCAACGTGCGGGAGCTGGAAAACCTGATCCGGCGGATGTGCGCCCTCTACGCCGAGGAGCTGATCACCGCCCGCATCGTCGATCGCGAGCTGCAGGACCACGCCCCCGCGCCGCGCGCCGACGAGGGGCCGGTCACCCTGGCGGCCCTGGTCGAGCGTCACCTGGCCTCGCACTTCGCCGAGCAGCCCGACGGCGTCCCGGCGGCGGGTCTCTATGACCGCGTGCTGCAGGAGGTGGAGCGTCCGCTGATCCAGCTGACCCTGTCAGCCACCCGTGGCAACCAGGTGCGGGCCGCCGAGATCCTCGGCCTGAACCGCAACACCCTGCGCAAGAAGATCCAGGACCTGGGCGTCGAAATGAGCCGCGGTCGTCGCTAGCCGACCAGCGGTCTTCATTGCTGACGCTTTTTCAGCACATCGGTGTTGAGTTTAGGGCACACCCCGCCCTAAACTCGCATCGATGAGTTCGGTCCCGTCAGTTTCGGAATCGGAAGACCGCCCGCGCCGCTTCAGCCGGTCCTGGTGGCGTGAACTCTTGAGGTCACGCTACGTTCTGGGCGGCGGCTACGTGCTGGCGGCCATTCTGACGGCCACGGGCGTTGGCCTGGCTTCGTCGCCGCCGACGACGGGCCCCATCGGACCGGCCAGCACCGCCATTCTGGTGGTTCTGGGCTTCAACCTCGCCCTGATCCTCTGTGTCGCCGCAGTTGTCGGCTGGCGTCTGCTCGACCTGATCGACGCGCGCTCCAGCGACGCCGGCGCCCGCCTTCACCTGCGGTTCGTCGGCCTGTTTTCCGTCGCGGCCGTGGCGCCCGCCGTGATCGTGGCGCTGTTCTTCGGCGTGCTCGTCAACCGGGGCGTCGACGGCTGGTTCAGCAAGCGCGTGACGACTGTGGTCGAGAACTCGGCCACCGTGGCCCGCTCCTACGTGTCCGAACAGACCAGTTACATCAGCCAGCACATGGGACCGATGGCCGCCACGCTGAATAGCGCGGCCCCGGCCATGGCCGAGTCGCCGGTCGCCTTCGGCCACTTCCTGCGCACCCTGGCCGAGGACAACGGATTTTCGTCGGCCTACATCCTCGACCGCGACGGACGGATCCTGGCGCGGGCCGAACTGGCCGACGCGCCGCCCTTCCTGGCGCCGCCGCCGTCGAGCTTCCGCTGGACCGACACCGGCGAGATCACCTCGCAGCGCTTCGTCTCCGAGGATCTGTTCCGCGCGCTCTACAAGCTCAAGGGTTTCCCCGACGGCTATCTCTACATCGCCCGGCCGATCGACAAGGGCATCCTGGCCCACCTGATCGAGTCGGAAGAGTCGCTGATCTCGTATCGCGACGCCGCCGAAAACCGGGCCCGCATCCAGGCGATCTTCGGCCTCAGCTATGTCGAGACGGCGCTGCTGGTGCTGGTTGCGGCCGTCTGGGTCGGCATCGCCGCCGCCAACTCGATCGCAGCCCCGGTCTCGGGACTGGTGCAGGCCGCCGGGCGGGTGTCGGCGGGCGATCTCGACGCCCGGGTCGACGCCGAGGCCGGGCCGGAAGAGATCCGCGCCTTGTCCAACGCCTTCAACATGATGACGGCCGACCTTCAGACCCAGCAGGCCGCGCTCAAGGACGCCAGCCTGGACGCCGAGTCGCGTCGCCAGTTCATCGAGACCGTGCTGTCGGGCGTCAGCGCTGGCGTCATCAGCCTGGACGGCGCCGGCCGGATCTCGGCCCTCAACCGCCGTGCGGGCGAGCTTCTGGCCCTGGACGAGGCGGCCGAGGGGCAGGACCTGGTCGAGGCGGCGCCCGAGTTCGGCCAGGTGCTGGAAGAGATCGGCCAGGGGCGCCCCAACGCCGAGGTCGAGATCGACGTCGTGCGCGGCGGCGAGACCTTGCGCCTGCGCGTCCGCGCCGCCGGCCACGCGGCCGAGGGCCAGGTGCTGACCTTCGACGACGTCACCCGCCTGATGGCCGCCCAGCGCAACGCCGCCTGGAAGGACGTCGCCCGCCGGATCGCGCACGAGATCAAGAACCCGCTGACGCCGATCCAGCTTTCGGCCGAGCGCATCCGCCGCAAGTATCGCAAGGACATCACCGGCGATCTCGAGACCTTCGACCGCTGCACCGACACGATCATCCGCCAGGTCGGCGACATCGGCCGGATGGTCGACGAGTTCTCGGCCTTCGCGCGCATGCCGGCGCCGCGCTTCGCCCCGGCCGACCTGGCCGAACTGCTGCGCGCCGGGGTCTTCGCCCAGCGCGTGGTCGACGCCGACACCGACGTCGTCATCGACGAGCCCGGCGGCGCGGTGTGGGTCAACTGCGACGCCCGCATGATTGGCCAGGCCCTGACCAACATCCTCAAGAACGCCGGCGAGGCGGTCGGCGCGCGACGTCACGCGACACCCGATCCGCGCGGCCAGATCGATGCGACCCTGGTCTCCGACGAGGAGTCGCTGTGCATCGTCGTCGAGGACAACGGCGTCGGCCTGCCGGCCAAGGACCGCGACCGGCTGGCCGAACCCTATGTGACCACCCGCGAGAAGGGGACGGGCCTGGGCCTGGCCATCGTCAAGCGGATCATGGAGGACCACGGCGGCGAGCTGGTCCTCACCGACGCGCACGGCCATGCCGGCGCGCGCGTCGTTCTGAAGTTCCCGGTGTCGGCGCGGCTCGCCGCGGCGCCGACGACCCACGGCGTAGAGGAGATGACATGAGCGCCGACGTGCTGGTGGTCGACGACGAGGTCGACATCCGCGATCTGGTGGCCGGCATCCTGGAGGACGAAGGCTACGCCGTGCGCACGGCGGCCGACGCCGACCAGGCCCTGGCGGCGCTGCGCGCCCGCAAGCCCGCCCTGCTGGTCCTCGACATCTGGATGCAGGGCGGCGGCATGGACGGGCTCGAGCTGCTCGACATGGTCAAGACGCTGGACGCCGACCTGCCCGTGATCATGATTTCGGGCCACGGCAACATCGAGACGGCCGTCAGCGCCATCAAGCGCGGCGCCTACGAGTTCCTGGAGAAGCCGTTCAAGTCCGACCGGCTGCTGCTGGTGGTCGAGCGGGCGCTGGAGGCGGCCAATCTCAAGCGCGAGAACCGTCGCCTGCGGGCCCAGAGCTTCGCCTCCGACGGCCTGATGGGCAAGTCGCAGGCGGCCCAGACCCTGCGCCAGATGATCGCCAAGGTCGCCCCGGCCAACAGCCGCGTGCTGGTCGCCGGTCCGCCTGGCTCTGGCAAAGAGCTTGTCGCCCGCCTGATCCACGGCGCCAGCGCGCGTACGCGCGCCGAGTTCGTGGCGGTCAGCTCGGCGGGCATGGCCCCCGAGCGCCTCGACGTCGAGCTGTTCGGCGAGGAAGGCGAGGGCGGTCGTCCGCGCAAGATCGGCGTGTTCGAGCGCGCCCACGGCGGCACGCTCTATCTCGACGAAGTGGCCGACATGCCGCGCGAGACCCAGAGCCGCATCCTGCGGGTGCTGGTCGAACAGCGCTTCCGCCGCGTCGGCGGCGACAGCGACGTGCAGGTCGACGTGCGGGTGATCTCGTCCACCTCGCGCGACCTGCGCGAGGAGATCGCCGCCGGGCGCTTCCGCGAGGACCTGTTCCACCGTCTTAACGTCGTGCCGGTGCGTGTTCCCGGCCTGTCGGAGCGTCGCGAGGACATCCCTGAGCTGATCAGCTACTTCATCGAGCGGATCAGCGAGGCCACGGGCATGCAGCGGCGTCGTCTGGGCGAGGACGCGCTGGCGACCCTGCAGGTCCAGGCCTGGCCCGGCAACGTCCGCCAGCTGCGCAACAACGTCGAGCGGATGCTGATCCTGGCCGCAGGCGAGCCGGGCGACCTGATCACCGCCGAGATGCTGAACGCTTCGGAACAGCCGGCCAGCGGCGGCTCGGGCGCGATCGGCGCCGAGCGGATCATCGCCCTGCCGCTGCGCGAGGCCCGTGAGCTGTTCGAGCGCGAGTATCTCAACGCCCAGATCCTGCGGTTCGGCGGCAACATCTCGCGCACGGCCAACTTCATCGGCATGGAGCGCTCGGCCCTGCACCGCAAGCTGAAGTCCCTGGGCGTGGCCGGCGGCCGCGGCGAGGAAGAAGAGTAAGGACCACGATGTCGCGTTTCGCTTACGTCAACGGCCGCTTCGTGCGTCACGGCCAGGCCGCCGTGCACATCGAGGACCGCGGCTACCAGCTGGCCGACGGGGTCTACGAGGTCTGGGCCGTGTTCGACGGCAAGCTGGCCGACGCCGAGGGCCACTTCGCGCGCCTGTGGCGCAGCCTGGACGAACTGCGCATCGCCCACCCGATGAGCGAGGCGTCCCTGACGGTGGTCCTGCGCGAAGCCATCCGCCGCAACCATGTGCGCGAAGGTCTGGTCTATCTGCAGGTCAGCCGCGGCGTGGCCAGGCGCGACCACGCCTTCCCGAACCCGGCCGTGCCGCCGGCGGTCGTCATCACCGCCCGCTCGGTTGATCGCGCGGCCATCGAGGCCAAGGCCGCCAAGGGCTCGGCCGTGATCACCGTGCCGGAGAACCGCTGGGGTCGCTGCGACATCAAGACGATCGGCCTTCTGCCCAACGCGCTGGCCAAGCAGGCCGCCCGCGAGCGCGGCGCCATCGAGGCCTGGTTCGTCGACGACCTGGGCCTCGTCACCGAAGGCGCCTCGTCCAACGCCTGGATCGTCGACGCCGACGGGCGCCTGCGCACGCGCGACACCCAGGCCAACATCCTGCGCGGCGTCACGCGCCTGACGCTGCTGGACGTGATCGCCGAAGCCGGCCTGCCGGTCGCCGAGCAGCCGTTCACGGTCGAGGAGGCCAAGGCCGCCAGGGAAGCCTTCATCACCGGCGCCGGCAGCCTGGTGACGCCGATCACCAGCATCGACGGCGTCAAGATCGGGGATGGAGCCGTGGGCCCGGTGGCGAGCCGCCTGCGGGCTCTCTATATCGAGCGGGCGCGCGCGGGGGCGATCTAGGATCGCCAGCCGGTCTGCGTGCATTTTCTCGCCGGAAAGTCATATCAAACGGCGAAAAATGCTCTAGCATGAGCTTGTTTGTGTGGAGGGCGTTCTGCCTTCCGATTTCAACGAGAGGGGAATCCCCAATGTCCGCCGACAAGAAACAGAATCTTCAGGACACCTTCCTGAACAGCGTGCGCAAGTCCAAGACGCCGCTCACCATCTTCCTGGTCAATGGCGTCAAGCTGCAGGGCGTGGTCAGCTGGTTCGACAACTTCTGCGTCCTGCTGCGCCGCGATGGCCAGTCGCAACTGGTCTACAAGCACGCCATCTCGACGATCATGCCGGCTCAGCCCGTTCAGCTGTATGAGCCGAGCGCTGATCAAGACGACTAAGTCCAAGGCTCTTTTGTCAAAATCCACTTCTAAGTCCCCCGATGGACTTATCGATCACGCCGACCCGATCCTTCGGGCCTTCGTGATTCATCCGGTGCGGCCTGCTCGCGGGCAGGCCGCACTGGAGGCGCGCGATCCCAAGGCGCGCCTCGAAGAGGCCGTCGGCCTCGCCGTCGCCCTCGATCTCGACGTCGTCGAAACGGCCATCGCGCCGCTGCGAACCGTCACGCCCGCCACCCTGTTCGGGAGCGGCAAGATTGAGGAGTTCAGGATCGTCTGCGAGGTCGAGAAGATCGACGTCGCCGTGTTCGACGATCAGCTGACCCCGGTCCAGCAACGCAATCTCGAGCGCGGCCTCGGGGTCAAGGTCGTCGACCGCACGGGCCTGATCCTCGAGATCTTCGCCCGCCGCGCCCGAACCCGCGAAGGCAAGCTGCAGGTCGAGCTCGCAAGGCTCGACTACGAGCGCTCGCGCCTCGTGCGCACCTGGACCCACCTGGAACGCCAGCGCGGCGGCACCGGCAGCACCGGCGGCCCCGGCGAAACCCAGATCGAACTCGACCGGCGTCTGATCGCCGGCACGATCGGCAAGCTCAAGCGTGAGCTGGAGGAAGTGCGGCGCACCCGCACCCTGCACCGCAGCGCCCGCAAGAAGGTCCCGTACCCGACCGTGGCGCTGGTGGGCTACACCAACGCCGGCAAGTCGACGCTGTTCAATCGCCTGACCAACGCCGAGGTCGTGGCCCAGGACATGCTGTTCGCCACGCTCGACCCGACCCTGCGGACGGTGAAGCTGCCCGACGGCCGCCCGGCCATCCTGTCGGACACCGTGGGCTTCATCTCCGACCTGCCGCACGAACTGGTCGAGGCCTTCCGCGCCACCCTTGAGGAGGTGCAGGAGGCCGACGTGGTGCTGCACGTCCGCGACGTGGCCAATCCCGACACCGACGCCCAGGCGCGCGACGTTCAGGCGGTGCTGGCCGAGCTCAAGGTCACCGTCGACGAGGGCAAGACCGTCGTCGAGGTCTGGAACAAGATCGACCTGGTCGAGGGCGAGGAGCGTGAGATCCTCGAAGGCCGCGCCAAGCGGGCCGACGCCTCGGCGGTCTCCGCCGTCACCGGCGAAGGCTGCGTCGAGTTGCTCAAGCGCGTCGGCGGCCTGATCGACGACACGCCGCCGATGGCTCTGCGCCTTGGTCCCGCCGATGGCGAGGCCCTGGCCTGGATCTATCGCAACGGCCGCGTCGTCGAGCGCGAGGATACCGAAGACGGCGAGATCCGCCTCATCGCCCGCATGGATCCGCAGGCCCTGGGCCGCTTCGAACGGCAGTTCCCGGGCGTCTGGGTCATGCCGATCGGCGAGTGAACCCTGAAGGCCGGGGTGACGGAGGCTTGTCCTCCGCCACCCCGGTCCTCGGTCAGCGCGGGCTGAGTTCGGGCATGGCTCGTCGCGTGTAGATCGCCAGCGTCGCCGCCGATAGCGCCGCGCTGGCCGCCAACGCCCACAGCCCCGCCGCCTGCATCCCGATCGGCGCCAACAGCAGCCCGACGCCCAGGAAGTTCAGCGCGATTTTCGGGTGCTCGATAAGGGGGAGGTCGAAATCTTTCCCCGGCAGGGCCTGCTGCAGTCCGGCGACGACGAAGTTGCGGCCGATGAGGATCAGCGGAACGGCGATCCAGCCGCCGGCGAAGACACCGGCCGTCATCAGCGCGCCGAGGCTGGCCAGGGTCAGCAGTCGATCGGCCAGCAGGTCGAACATGGCGCCGAACTTCGAGGTCAGGCCGAAGCGCCGAGCGATCCGGCCGTCGAGGATATCGGTCAGGCCGGCGCCCAGGAACAGCGTCAGGGCCGCCCAGCCGGCTCCCGCCAGAACCGCCCAGACGAGGAACGGCAGGATCAGCAGCCGCAGGCCGGTCAGCAGGTTGGGCAGCATGTCCGCGCCTCCTGGCCCCATTCGTCAGGCCGCTGTTTCCGCCGCCTCGGCCGGCTTCTTCTTCGGCGGATCGACGAGGACCGACGGCTTCACCGGCTGGCCAGTGGCCTGGGCGATCAGTTCGTTGGTGCGGTTCTCGACCATCGCCTCCAGCAGCTTCATGAACTCCACCTTCTGCAGGCCCTGGGGCAGGGGCGGCAGGAACTCGACGGTGGCGCGACCTGGGGTCTTCCTGGCTTCCTGCTGCTTCCAGAAACAGCCCAGGTTGGTGGCGACGGGCACCACCGGCAGACCGAAGTCCTGGCTCATATGATAGACGCCGGTGCGATAGCGGAAACGCTCGCCCGGGGCGGCCAGATGGCCTTCCGGATAGATCAGGATGCGACGTCCTTCGGCGGCGACCTGGGCGGCGCTCTTGGACAGGGCCGCGCGAGCCTCCGGGCCGCCGCAGCTGTCGACGACGATGGCGCCGAACTTCTTGAGGATGCCGCCCAGCAGCGGGAACTTCTCGAGATGGTCGCCGGTGACGAAGGACAGATTGTCGACATTGGCGAACATCACGAAGCCGTCGCCCCAGCTGTGGTGCTTGGCGGCGATGATGAAGGCCCCCTGGGGCAGGTTTTCCTGGCCCTTCAGGTCGACCTGCACGCCGGCGAAAGTGCGCAGGGCCCACAGCATGCGCTTGGAATAGAGCCGCAAGGCGAAGGTCACGGGGCGACGGCCCGGCAGCAGGGCCGAAAGCGCCGCCGACAGGCCGTAGAAGATCGACAGAACCCAATAGTAGGCGTTGAACAGCGCGCTGCGCATCGTTCGGTCCTTCGTGGAGGGGCTTGTGGCGAGGTCTTGGATCAGCGGGCCTTGAGCACGGCTAGGATGGCCGCGGTCATCAGCGGAGCATGGGCCGAAAGCGCGTCGTCGCCCAGCCGGCCATAGGCCTTGTTCTGAGCGGTCTGGGTGATGACGCCGATGGCCATGGCGGCCACGACGCGCGGGTCGCCCGGCGGCAGCTCCATCTTCAGCATCGCGTACTTGATGATGGTCTCGACCAGGGTGACCGGGTCGCGGCCGTCGTCCTGATAGTAGGGCAGGAAGTGGTGAAGCTGCAGCAGGTGGAACGAGAACAGGGTCCAGTCCTCGTCGGCGGCCGTGCAGTAGGCCTTGACCAGGGCGGCGGCCTTGGCCGCGACGCCGTGGACGGCGCCGGCCTCGGCCTCGATCAGGTCCGAAAGCCGCTTGTGGGCCGCCATGAACAGGCCGATGGCCAGTTCGTCCTTGCTCTTCCAGTGGCGGTAGATCGCGCCCTCCGAAACCTCGGCGCGGGCGGCGATCAGCTTGGTCGTGGCGCCGTCGACGCCGTGGGCGGCGAAAACCTCGAGGGCGGCGCGTTCGATGCGGGGCTTGGCGCTCATGCAACCGACGTTACCGCAAATCACGCTGCTTGCAAGTAAATGCTCACATACCATTCGCCCGATTGACGCTGGCGGCGGGCGCGGCCATGCACGGCCCATGGTCCAGACGGTTCTGATCTATTCCATGGGCGAGGTGATCGGCGACGGCCTGATCAAGCTGCCCTTCATCGCCGGGCTGCGCGCAGCGTTTCCCCAGGCGCGGATCACCTGGTGCGCCGCCAAGGGGACCACCGTCTATGACGGCCCGCTCAAGCGCGTCGTGGCCGGCTATATCGACGAGATCGTCAAGGACGGCGTGACCGGCGCCGGCGCTCTCGACGCGCTCCCCTGGGTCAAGCCGTTCGGCGGCCGCACCTTCGACCTCGTCATCGACACCCAGGAGAACCTTCGGCGCAGCCTGGTCGCCCGGCGTGCGGCCAAGGGGGCGTTCGTTTCGGCCGCCATGCAGGCCCGCAAGGGGGATTGGCCGCCGGCCGTGGTCGACCGTATGGCCCGCCTGCTGAGCCTGGCCACGGACGGGCAGGGGAGCTTGCGCCCCCTGGCGCTGACCGAGGCCGAGGCGATCTCGGCGGCGAAGGCGTTGCTGCCGAGCGGTCCGGCCTATGTCGGCCTGGCGCCGGGCGCCGGCGGCCAGGAAAAGCGCTGGCCTTTGGAGAACTATCTCGAACTCGCTCGCGCGCAGGCCGCCGCCGGGCGCACGCCCGTGTTCTTCTTCGGGCCGGACGAGGCCGCCGACGCCGCGATCGCCAGGAGCGAGGTTCCCGGCGCGCTGTTTCCCGAGGCCGATCGCACCGACGGCCATGCGAACGTCAAGGGACCGCTCCTGGCCATCGCCCTAGCCGGGCGGCTCGGCGCGGCCGTGGCCAACGACGCCGGTCCTGGCCACATGCTGGCGGCCGGCGGCGCGCCGCTGCTTTCCCTTCAGCTGAACCGACGCAAGGCCGTGAAGTTCAAGCCCGCCGCCCGGCGCCTTGAGATGCTGTGCGCCGAGGACTACGGAGAGGGCATGGCCGCCCTGCCGCCGCAAGCCGTGCAGGACGCGCTCGACGCCCTGATCGCCGGAGATTCCTGATGTCCATCCTCGCTCCCATCTCCGCCGGCGAACTCGTCGACAAGATCACCATCCTGCGCGTGAAGGCCGAACGGATCGGCGACGCCGCCAAGGAAGCCAATGTCCGCAAGGAGCTGGCGCTGCTGGAAGGCATCGCCGCCGGCGCCCTGACGCCCAGCGCCGAGCTGGACCGACTGACGGTAGAACTCACGCAGATCAACGCCGCCCTTTGGGACATCGAGGACGGCAAGCGCGCCTGCGAGCGTAACCAGACCTTCGGTCCGGAGTTCGTCGCCCTGGCGCGCCGCGTCTACATGGACAACGACAAGCGCGCGGCCGTGAAGCGCCAGATCAACGCTCTGACCGGCTCGGATATCGTTGAGGAAAAGAGTTACAAGCCGTACTGATTTTCTAGCAAAATCAGTTTCTTGACCGGGAAATATGAAGGGCGACGATCGGGCTGGCGTCCCGTCCTTCCGCTTTTCGCGGCCTCAGCGCGCCGAAGGCAGGAACGGCGGAACCCCGGCCTGAAGCAGCGCCACCAGCGCCTGGTCCATGTAGTCATACTCGTCGGGGATACCAAGGCATACCACCCTGGCGCGAAGATGCTGGCGATACCTCTTCGACAGCTTGCTGCGGTGCGTTTTCTCCATGACGAAGATCACGTCGGCCCAGGCGACGTTCTCCGGCGTCACGGGGTTCTCGGCGTCGTTGTTGAGGCCGGCCGAGTCGACCTCGATCCCCGGCCAGCGCGAGAACACCCGCTCGGCGGTCGGGCTGCGAAGCTTGTTCTGGCTGCAGACGAAGAGCACGTTCATCGTCGCAGCCTAGCTTGCCTTCACCGACCCTTGAAGGCCGCGGGGCGCTTCTGCAGAAAGGCGCTGACGCCCTCGATGAAGTCCTCGCTCTTGCCGCAGGCGCGCTGGGCGTGACGTTCGGCGTGCAGCTGGCCGATCCAGTCGGCGTCGAGGCTGTCCCATACGAGGCGCCGGATGGCGCCCAGCGAGGCTGGCCCCTCGGCCAGCGTGCGCGCCAGGCCCAGGGCCGTCGGCATCAGGTCGGCGTCGGCCACGCAGCGATTGATCAAACCCCAGTCCAGCGCCGTGGCGGCCGGGATCTTGTCGCCCAGCAGCATCATCTCCATGGCTCGCGCCTTGCCCACCAGGCGCGGCAGCAGGTAGGTCGAGCCGCCGTCGGGCACCAGGCCGATGCGGCGGAAGGCCTGCAGGAAATAGGCGCTGTCGGCGGCCACGACGATGTCGCCGATCAATGCGAGGGAGCAGCCGATGCCGGCGGCGGGACCGTTGACGGCGGTGACGATCGGCAGCGGGAAATCGCGCAGCAGCGTCATCAGGGGGTTGTAGACGCTCTCCAGCGCCGCGCCGGCGTCCGGCTTGCCGTCAGGATCTATGGGGCGTCCGGCGGTCGCGCCGGCCGAGAGATTGGCGCCCGAGCAGAAACCGCGCCCTTCGCCGGTGAGGATCACCGCCCGGGCCTCGACCTGGCTGGCGGCCACGGCGCCGAACGCGTGGGCCAGCTCACGGGCGACCTCAGGGCTGGCGGCGTTGAGAGTGGCGGGATCGGACAAGGTGATGACGGCCACGCCGTCTTGGGCTTCCAGCCGGATCTTGTCGTAAGCCGCGTTGGCCATGGGGCGTCCTCCGGGCGTCTTTACGCGCCTGGACGCCAGCTAGGCGCGATTGTCCCTGCGGAACGCAAGAGCCGCCGGCGCCAGAAGCGCCGACGGCTCTCTCAAACCCGGTTCTCTGGAGAAGAACGGGTATCCCTTCAGGCCGCGTTGGCCGATTCACTCTGGGTGTCGGCGGCGGTGACGCGGTTGCGGCCGCTGCGCTTGGAGGCGTAGAGCGCCGCATCGGCGCGCTCCATGACCGAATGGCCGGTCTCGCCCTTGCGGCGCTCGGCGAAGCCCGACGACAGGGTGATGGCGCCCAGGTCCTCGTTGGTCGAGCGGCGCTTGAGCATGCGCGAGGAGACCTCGACGCGGATCTCTTCCAGGGTGGCGCCGACGATGGCCGCCGCTTCGCCAGGGAAGATCATCGCGAATTCCTCGCCGCCGTAGCGGGCGGCGAAGCGGGGCAGGGCGGCCACGCGGCCGATGACGCTGGCGACGTAGCGGATGACCTGGTCGCCGGTCTGGTGGCCCCAGGTGTCGTTGAAGCCCTTGAAGTGGTCGATGTCGAGCACCGCCAGGCAGATGGCCGAGCCGGCCTCGTCGGCCTCGGCGCAGGCGCGCTCCAGCTCCTCGTCGAAGGCCTTGCGGTTGGCCAGGTTGGTCAGGCCGTCGGTGGTGGCGTCGCGGCGCACCTGCTCCAGGTGCTCGCGCAGGCGATCGACCTCGGCGGTGGATTCGGCCAGGCGGGTTTCGAGCGCCTTGTTCTCCTTGGCGACGCGGCGGGTGGCGTCGGCCAGGCTGGAGACCACGGCCTTGATGCCTTCGACGCCGGTCGGGGCGTCCAGGTCCTTGGAGACGCCCGCCAGGGTCTTGCCGAAGGCGGCGTTGGTCTTCTGGGCGTTCTGGATGGCCTTCGAGACCGATTCCAGCTCCTTGGAGAGCAGGTCGCCGGCGTCGCGGATCTGTTCGTTGAGGCGAGCCTTGGGCAGGTAGGCCGCGGCGAGCTCCTCGCTCAGCATCTCGGTGATGGGTTCGCCCATCGAGATCAGGCGGGTGATTTCGCGCGCCAGGGCGCCGTCGGGATCGGCGACGTAATGGGTCCAGAGTTCGAAGTTCAGCGCGGTCGGCCAGATCTGGTGACGTTCCATCAGGTCCAGGGCCCGACGGGCGATCTTGTAGGCTTCCGGGCCGCGCAGCGTGGTTTCGACGTCCGACATCATTCATTCCCCCGCCGATCCGGGCTTCTCCCAGACCGATCGCTTACGCGGCGAGCATAGGCACGAGAGTTCAAACGAGCGGTTAAGGCTGCGCGGGGGTGCTTGCGCCCGTCACAACTCCAAAGCATTCTGAACGCTGATAAGATGAGCCGAGAGGCCGTTTTCGGGAGAGACGCCGCATGAACGCCCCCGCCAATCTCGGCCAGGAAGCCGCCAAGGCCGGCCTCGAGATCATTCTCCAGCGACAGAAGGCCGCGCACCTGCGCGACGGCGCGCCGCCCGTCGAGCGGCGGATCGACTGGCTGAACCGCTGCATCGCGCTGCTGGTCGACCACGAGGCCGAGATCGCCCGGGCGGTCGGCGACGACTTCGGCGTGCGATCCAAGGACGCCACGGCGCTGACCGACGTGGCCGGCTCGATCGGACCGCTCAAGCACGCGCGCGAGCACGTGCGCAAATGGATGAAGACCGAAAAGCGCCGCACGACGCCGGCCCTGCTGGGCCTGTTCGGCGCCAAGGCCGAGGTGCGCTGGCAGCCCAAGGGCGTGGTGGGCGTGATCAGTCCCTGGAACTTTCCGGTCAACCTGACCTTCGCGCCGCTGGCCGGGGTGCTGTCGGCGGGCAACCGCGCCATGATCAAGCCGTCGGAGTACACGCCGGCCACCTCAGAGCTGCTCAAGGCCATGTTCGCCAAGGCCTTCGACGCCGACGAGATCGCCGTCGTCACCGGCGGGCCCGAGATCGGCCAGGCCTTCGCGGGGCTGGCCTTCGACCACCTGCTGTTCACCGGGGCGACTTCGGTGGCCAAGCATGTGATGCGCGCCGCCGCCGAGAACCTGGTGCCCGTCACCCTCGAACTGGGCGGCAAGAGTCCGGTGATCCTGTCGCGCGGCGCCGATCTCGACACCGCCGCGGCGCGGGTGATGGCCGGCAAGACCCTGAACGCGGGCCAGATCTGTCTGGCGCCCGACTACGTCCTGGCCCCCGCCGAGGACGTCGATCGCTTCGTCGAGGCCGCGCGCGCCGCCGTCGCCCGCAGCTTCCCGACGCTGAAGGACAATCCCGACTACACGGCCCTGGTGGCCCAGCGGCACTATGACCGGGTGAAGGACTATGTCGACGACGCCAGGGCCAAGGGCGGCAAGGTGGTCGAGCTGAACCCGGCCGGCGAGGACTTCTCCCAGCAGCAGCATCGCAAGATCCCGCCGACCCTGATCCTCAAGCCCACCGACGACATGGCCGTGATGCAGGACGAGATCTTCGGCCCGCTGCTGCCGGTGAAGGCCTACGACCGCATCGAGGACGCCATCGACTACGTCAACGGCCGCGACCGGCCGCTGGCGCTCTACTGGTTCGGAACCGACGAGGCCGAGCGCGAGCGCGTGCTGGCCGCCACGACCAGCGGCGGTGCGACCGTCAACGACGTGATCTTCCACGTCGCCCAGGAAGACCTGCCGTTCGGCGGCGTCGGTCCGGCCGGCATGGGCGCCTATCACGGCCATGACGGCTTCCGCGAGTTCAGCCACCGCAAGGCCGTGTTCCATCAGCTCAAGAAGGACATCGGCCCCATGCTGGCGCTGAGGCCGCCCTATGGCGAAGGCATCCGCAAGTACCTGGCCGGCCAGATCAAGCGCTAGAAACCAGCCCGGCGCTCGGTGGTCGTCGAACGAGAATCATTGGCTTTAGGGCCGTATGGCTCAGCTCGCCGCTTTCGATATCGTCGCTGAACGTCAGGCCCTGCCMATGGCGGAGATGGGAGCGCTTCGCCACGCCTTCTTCAATGGGGGCGAGGAGGGGTGGTCGCGGCTGGCGGAAGCCGAGGAGCCCGCCGCGCCGCCGCATCTGGTGCGGGATCTGACGGAGAGCTGGCCGTTTCCCGTCGATGCGCCGCCGCCGGCCTCCGAGCCGGCGATCTGTCATGTCCGGCAGGTCGACTGGTTTCCCGCCTATGGCGTGCTGGCCGGCCCCGGCGGGCGCGTCCTGCAGTCGGCTGGCGGTGAGGCGCTGCATCGCTGGCCCGACCTCGCCCCCGTATCCAAACTGATGGCGGACGGACCCAGCTGCGCCCTGGATAGGGGCGTGGTGTTCATGCCGTGGGGCGGCGGCTTCAACTATGGCCACTTCCTGCTCGACGCCATGCCGTCGGTCCTGGCCGCGGTCGAGCAAGGGTTCGCCGTCGGAGCGCCTGTGCTCGCGCCGCGCCTGAAGCCCTGGCAGAAAAGCCTGCTGGCCGCCGCCTTTCCCGAATGCGAGGTGCGCGAGGTTCCGGGCCGCAGGATACGCCTGGAGCAGGCGGCCTACGCCACCAGCATGGACCACTTCCTTCACGCGCCGACGGCCCTTGTCCGTCGCGTGGCGCAGCGGGTGGTCGCGGCCGTTCCCGACCGCCCCGGCAAGGGGCGGCGGGTCTATCTGTCGCGTCGCAGCCAGTCGATGCGGGTGATGGTCAACGAGGCCGAACTGGAGGCGGCGCTGCGAAGGCGCGGCTTCCTGATCGCACGTCCCGAGCGGATGGACGCTCTGGCCCAGGTGGCGCTGATGCGCGACGCCGACGTGGTCGTGGGCGCCTCGGGCGCGGCGCTGGCCAACGCCATGTTCCTGAAGCCCGGCGCGCGGGTCATCGAAATCCAGCCGGCCAACTTCACGAGCCGCTGGGTATGGGCGGCCTGTCGTCAGGTCGGGGTCGAATGGCGCGGCTACGTCTGCCCGTCGCCCGGCGATCCTCGGGAGGCGTCCTGGCTGGCGCGCGCACGCCGCGGCTTCCGCTTCGCCTATCGGCCGCCGCTGGACGATCTTCTGGCCTTCGTCGACGCCGCGCTCTGAGCGCGTCGGTTCAGCGGCCCTCGGTCCACAGGTCGAGCGGCTGATGCTGCTCGTGGCGGATCACCGCGAAATAGCCGGCCACGGCCAGCACGACCCCGGCGATCAGGCCGCCCAGAAAGCCCGCCGGCGTGGCGAACCACAACGTCAGCACGGTCAGCGCGACGGCGACGCCGACGATCGACCAGCGCACGAAGACGCTGAACACGTGATAGGTGCGCTCGTGCACCAGCAGGTCTTGATCTGATTGCGAGGGCGTGAAATCGGCCATGGCGGTTCCTCCGAAGTCTTCGGGAAAAACGCGCGGAGCCGCCTGAGCGACGCGACCGTGGGCAAAGAAAAAGCCGGCGGCTCCGTGGGAGCACGCCGGCCAATCTACGCCCTTTCGGGCCGCTCGTCAGTCCTGATCGATCAATCCTCGACCTTGGCCAGCTTCGGCGGAGCGCGAAGCAGGAAGGCGGGAATGTCGTTGCCGAAGCCGACGACGCGACGGTCGTCGTCGTCCTCGCGGGCGCGAACCGGCTGCACGCCGCGAACCGGCATCGGCGGACGCTCGCGCGAGGGACGGGGAGGCGGAGCCGCTTCCTCGACCGGGCCGGCCTCGGCGGTCTGCACGGCGGCGCGATCACGCGAACGCTCACGGCGCGGCTTGCGCTCGCGCTCGGGACGCTCGGCGCGTTCGACGGGCGCTTCCGGCGCGGCTTCGACGGTGACGGTTTCGACGACTTCGGCCTCTGGAGCCGCTTCGGCGCGCTCGCGACGGCCGCGGCCGCTGCGCTCACTGCGTTCGCCACGCTCGCGGCCCGGACGCTCGCCACGACCGCGACGGCGGTCGCCCTCGCGCGGCACGGTGACGGCGTTGGTGTAGTCGACGTCGAGAACCTCTTCCTCGGGCGTCTGGCCGATCAGCTTGATGACCTTGTCGAAGCCCTTGTCGTCGGCCGGGGTGACCAGCATGTAGGCCTCGCCCGTGCGGCCGGCGCGGCCCGTGCGGCCGATGCGGTGCACGTAGTCGTCGGCATGGTGCGGGACGTCATAGTTGAAGACGTGGCTGACGGCCGGGATGTCGAGGCCGCGGGCGGCCACGTCCGAGGCGACCAGGATCTTCAGCGCGCCCGAGCGGAAGTCGGCCAGGGTCTTCATGCGTTGGCTCTGGTCGAGGTCGCCGTGGATGGCGGCGGCGTCGAAGCCGTGCACCTTCAGCGACTTGGCGACGATGTCGACTTCGGTCTTGCGGTTGCAGAAGACGATGCCGGTTTCCGGCGCGGCCTTTTCGATCACCGTGCGCAGGGCCAGGCGCTTGGCCTTCGGATCCGAGCTCGGAACCTTGATCAGGCGCTGGGTGATGTTGGCGTTGGTGGTGGCCGGCTTGGCCACTTCGATGCGGACCGGATCGCGCAGGAACTGCTTGGTCAGGCGCGTGATTTCCGGCGGCATGGTCGCCGAGAAGAACAGGGTCTGCTTCTTGGGCGGGGTCAGCTTGAAGATGCGCTCGATGTCGGGGATGAAGCCCATGTCGAGCATGCGGTCGGCTTCGTCGACCACCAGGAACTGCACGCCGGTCATCAAGAGCTTGCCGCGCTCGAAGTGGTCGAGCAGGCGGCCCGGCGTGGCGATCAGCACGTCGACGCCGCGGTCGAGCTTCTTTTCCTGGTCGCCGAACGAGACGCCGCCGATCAGCAGCGCCCACGAGAGCTTGGTGCCCTTGGCGTACTTCTCGAAGCTGGAGGCGACCTGGTCGGCCAGCTCGCGGGTCGGCGCGATGACAAGGGCGCGCGGCATGCGGGCCTTGGCGCGGCCCGAGGCCAGCTTGTCGATCAGCGGCAGGGTGAAGGCGGCGGTCTTGCCGGTGCCGGTCTGGGCGATGCCCAGCACGTCTTGGCCGGCGAGGGCGACGGGGATCGCCTGGGCCTGGATCGGGGTGGCGGTCGTATAGCCGGTGTCGGCGACCGCTTGAAGGGTCGTGGGCGAAAGCCCGAGGTCTGAAAATTCGGTCATGTCACGCTGGTCTAGCTCGGAGCCGCCCGTGCTTGGGCGAGCGGGCGGCGCGGATTCGCCAGACCTGCTCCGAAGGTGCGGATAAATAGGCGCAATCGCCGCAAAGTCAATCTTCGCGGGGCCTGCCGGGCTTTGAGATGGGGCGCGGGATGGCGAGATCAAGAGCGAGCGCCGCCCCGATCCTTCCCCCGAAGGACCAGACCAGGACACCGGAGCCGTCGGCATCGTCCTGGCGGGGCGGCGCTCGCCTTGGCGCCGCCAAAGGGGAGGAAGACGGCGCTGATGAATTACTACTAGATCAGTATGGATTCGATGGTCCCAGATTTTCTGATATCGCCGTCAGCTGCCGGACTTAGTGAGGGGCGTGCTGTTCGGCGACGTGAGCGGTCCGCTTCTCAGCTTTCCTGGCAGGTTGCGCCCGTTCCATCTCGCCGCCGATCCGCTCCGTCGGCGCTGGAGCCGGACGCGACGGCGAGCTCGGTTCGAACTTCAGCATAAGCAGACGGGCCATGCGGATCTCCTCGAAAGCGTGCGGGGCAGGGGTCTCTCAGTTACGCTCGGCGACGGATTTCAGATTGGACAGTCCCGTCTCGAAATCGCGCCCGATCATCCTGTCCATGTTGAACACCAGGCCCATGAGCCGCGAGATGTAGGGCGCGGGCCCCGACATCGCCCAGGTCACGCGCGTGGCGTCGCCGACGGGCTCGGCGGTGAAGGCGGCGGTGTTGCTGGCCTTGAACGGCTTGTCGAAATCCAGGGCGATGGCCACCTCGCGGTTCGTCGTCGAGACGACGCGCATGTGGCCGGCTCCGGCCTTCTTGCCGACCCAGGCGTATGTCGCGCCGACGCCGCGGTCGGCGCCGCCGTAGGTGCGCTGCATGTCGGCGTCGAGCGCCTCGTAAGGCGACCAGGCGCGCCAGGCCTTGAAGTCGGAAATCTGCGCCAGAACCGCCTCTGGCGGAGCGTTGACCAGCACCGAGCGCTCGACCCGGAAGGTCGGCGGACGCAGGGCCGCGGCGACAAGCAGGCCGGCCACGGCTAGCACCACGACGGCGGCGAGGATCTTCAGCATCGAAAACTCCATGGGCGGGGCCCGTTTCGGGCCGTTCGCGACAAGGACGTTTCGGGGATCAGCCGTCCGACACCGCGGCGCGATTTTTCTCGCCCTCGGCCTGCAGGCGATCGAGGTGCTGGCGAATATGGGCGGCCTCGGCCGCGCCGCCGGCCAGGGCGATGGCCAGCTGGAACGCCTCGCGCGCGTCGGCGTCGCGGCCAAGCTGCAGGTTCAGCGCGCCCCGCAGGCCATGGAAATGGAAGTAGCCGGCCAGGCGCTCCTCCAGCGGCGCGATCATCTCGAGCGCGGCCTGGGGGCCGGCCACCTTGGAGACGGCGACCGCGCGGTTGAGGCTGACGACCGGGGAGGGGGTCATGTGCTCCAGCGCCGCATAGAGATGACCGATCTGCGCCCAGTCGGTGTCGTCGGCGCGTTCGGCCCGGGCGTGCAGGGCGGCGATGGCGGCCTGGACCTGATAGGGGCCCGGCTTGCGATGGCGCATGGCCTTGTCGATCAGCGCCAGGCCTTCGAGGATCATCGACCGGTCCCAGAGGGCGCGGTCCTGATCGTCCAGCAGAATGATCAGGCCGTCGGCGTCCAGCCGCGCCGGCGTGCGGGCGTGCTGCAGCAGCATCAGCGCCGTCAGGCCCATGACCTCGGGCTCGGCGGGAAAAAGCCCCAGCAGCAGGCGCGAAAGGCGCAGGGCCTCGTGGCAAAGCGGGCGGCGCGCATCGGCCTCGGCGCCGCCGGCCGAATAGCCCTCGTTGAACACCAGATAGACCATGGCCATCACCGTCAGCAGCCGCTCGGCGCGCTCGGTGGGATTGGGCGCCTCGAACGGTGTGTCGCCCTTGGCCACGCGGGCCTTGGCGCGGGTGATCCGCTGTTCCATGGCGCTTTCGCCGACCAGGAAGGCGCGGGCGATCTGGCGCACCGACAGGCCCGACACGATGCGCAGGGCCAGGGCGATCTGCTGGGTGGCCGGCAGGTCCGGGTGGCAGCAGACGAACAGCAGCCGCAGGATGTCGTCGCGATAGTCGGCGCCGTCCAGCCGCTCGGCCAGCGCGGTTTCGGCGTCATCCAGTCCGGCCGCCAGGTCGGTCAGGACCTCGTCGGACGGCAGGGCGGTCTGGCGACTTCGCCGGCGGCCCGCGTCGACGCCGCTGTTGCGTCCCACCAGGATCAGCCAGGCGGTCGGATCGCGCGGCGGGCCTTTTTCCGGCCAGGACTTCAGCGCTCGCAGGCAGGCGTCCTGATAGGCTTCCTCGGCGGTGTCCAGGTCACGAAAGTAGCGCAGCAGGGCCGCCATCGCGCGCGGACGGGCCGAAACCAGGGCGGCGTCGATCCAGTCGGGGTCGTTCACGGGCGCGCTCCGTGAACGCCGTTCGATTTCCAGAAATCGCTGACAGGCCGAATTTCGTAGCAGCCGCCGGGGTTTGCCGCCGCAAGCTCACGCGTTGCGGCCACAGCGTCTTCAAGGTCCGTGCAATCGGCCAGATAGAAGCCCAGCAATTGCTCCTTGGTCTCGGCGAACGGACCGTCGACCAGCAGCGGCGGCTCGCGGTCCTTGCGCAGCGTCACGGCCGTGGTGGTCGGCAAGAGCCGCGCCGACAGGCTCAGGCGGCCTTGGCCGGCCAGGTCGTCGCGAACCACGCTCAATCGCGCCATCACGGCCTCGTCATGCGCCGGGCTCCATGCGCCGACGACGTCTTCCATGTGATAGCAGAGAATGGCGTACAACATCGCGCGGCTCCGACGGCCCAAGCGCCGTGAGCCTAGGACGCCGTCGTGAGCCGCAGGCCGACATCGGCCACGAAGAAAATAGGCTCTGTGGCGCACAAAGGCCGTCGCTGTTGGCCCGGCGGACATCGCCACGCGTCAAAAAGGCTGAGATATTATTGCTGATAATATTCCTTAGGCGATAAACATTGAGGTGCAGATCGCTGGTCGCATTGCCAGGAAAATATTCCTATTCCCGCGCTCTCACTGCTCCCGGAACGTCCTGAACAGCCGCTGCTGCAATGGCTCAAGCAGGTACTGCAACGCGGTGCGCTTGCGCAGCGGCGCGACGACCTCGACCGGCAGCCCCGGTTTCAGCGCCGGCGGCTCGCGGCCCGGCTGCTTCAGCGCGGCCAGCTCCTCCGGCGGCACGGCGACCTCGGCGCGGAAATAGCGCGCGCCGGTCTTTTCGTCGGTGAAGCCGTCGGCCGAGAGCTTGGTCACCGTGCCCTGCAGCAGCGGCAGATGGCGGTCATGGAACGCGGTGAACTTGACGTCGGCGTTCTGGCCCACGTGCACGTCGTCGGCGTCGTTGGGTGAAACGCGGGCCTCGATGACCAACGGCGCGCGCTGCGGCACGATCTCCATCAGCGTGTCACCTGGCGCGGCGACCCCGCCGACGGTGAACACCTTCAGGCCCACCACCTGGCCCGAGGCCGGCGCCCTGACCATGCCGCGCGAGAGCTGGTCGCGCGCGGCGGCCAGCTTGGGCTTGAGGTCGTTGAGTTCGATCTCGGACTGGCGCAGGTCGGCGATCACCTCGTCCATGTGCTCGCGGTCGCCCTGCAGGGCCTGCATGCGGGTCTCGCCGATGCCTTCGCGGGCGCTGGCGGCCTGGGCGCGGTAGGCGCCGTCGGTTCCAACCAGATCGGCCGCGGCGCGTTCCAGCGCCCTCACCCGGGTCAGCGGCGCATAGCCCTGGGCGGCCAGCTTGCGCATGCCCTCCAGTTCCTCGCCGATCAGCCGCTGCTGCTCGCGGTTGGCGGCCAGCTGGCGGTTGTAGCCGTTGATCTGCTCGGCCAGCTGGCTGGCGCGCTCGCCCAGCACGCCGCGCCGCGAGGCCAGCGCCGCGCGCTGGGCGGCCAGTTGCCGGCGCTCCAGTCCCATGGCCTCGTCGGCCAGGACCTGGTCTTCGAGCGCCAGCCCGGCGAAGGCGACCGGCGTGACCGGCGCGGCCAGGCCGTCGCGCTCGGCGATCAGCCGCGCCCGGCGGGCCTCGACGGCGAACACCCGGGCGGCCAGCGCCCGCTCCTGCGCCCTCACCTCCTGGACGTTGAGCTCCAGCAGAACCTGGCCCTGGCTGACCTTGTCGCCCTCCTGCACGCGCAGGGCCGAGATCACCCCGCCTTCGCGATGCTGGACGGCCTGGCGGCTGCCGGAGACCACCACCACGCCTTGCGCATAGGCCCCGGCGTCCAGGGGAGCGAAGGCGGCCCAGCCCAGGAACCCGACGAAGAAGGCGCCGGCCGCGGCCAGGCCGACGCGCAGCTCCCAATGCGGGGCGTCGGCCGGACCTTCGGCCTTGTAGGCCTCGACCGTGACCAGGGCCCCAGGTTTGTGGACAGCTAGCGAACCGGTCATGGCGTTCACCCCGAAACCCGAAGATCAGGCGGCGCATTGGCCGGGCGCGGCAGTCCGGCCACCCGCGCCTCCAGCGCCTGCAGCACCTCGCGGCGTGGGCCGTAGAGGTCCATGGCGCCGTCGCGCAGCACCAGCAGCTTGTCGGCCACGCCCAGGATGTTGAGGCGATGGGCGATGACCACCAGCGCCGCCCCCCTCGCCTTCTGGGCCGCGATCGCGTGCTCCAGCGCCGTCTCGCCCTCGAAGTCGAGGTTGGAGTTGGGCTCGTCGAGCACGAACACCTGGGGAGAGCCGTAGAGCGCGCGTGCCAGGGCCAGGCGCTGGGCCTGACCGGCCGACACCCCTGCCCCGCCCGGTCCGAGCGGCGTGTCGTAGGCCTGGGGCAGCCGCAGGATCATCTCGTGCGCGCCGGCCGCGGTCGCCGCCGCCACGGCCCGCTCGTCGATCTCGCGCGGGTCGCTTTCGGTGATGCTGGCGAAGCGGGCGATGTTCTCCTTCACCGTGCCGGCGAACAGGCCGCAGTTCTGCGGCAGGTAGCCGATGTGGGCCGCCAGGCGCTCGGACTGCCAGTCGGCCAGGTCCGCGCCGTCTATGCGCACGCAGCCGAGGTCGGGCGTCAGCGCCCCGACCAACACCCTGGCCAGGGTGGTCTTGCCCGCGCCGCTGGGGCCCACCACGCCGATGATCTCGCCCGGATTGAGGTCGAAGGACACGCCGCGCAGGATCATGCCCGCGCCATCCGGCGTACGGACGCCGGCCTGTTCGGCCCGCAGTCGCCCCTTGGGTTCGGGCAGGCGCGTGCGGACCGGCGCGGCGGGAGAGCGCTCGAAGAGGTCGACCAGGGTGCGGAGGCCGTCGCGGGCCTGGATCACGCTCTTCCAGGCGCCGACGATCTGCTCGACGGGCGCCAGGCTGCGGCTGAGCAGGATCGAGGCGGCGATCACGCCGCCGGCCGAGATCTCGTGCCGCACGGCCAGCCATGCGCCGGTCCCCAGCGCCAGCGACTGCAGGGTCAGGCGCAGGAAGCGGATCAGGCCCGTATAGATCCCGCCCGTGAACTGGGCGTCGGCCTGCAGGCCCACGGCGGCGCGCCGGTCGAGCAGCTGGCGCACGATCAGCGGCTCGCGCATGCCCAGCGCCTTGACCAGGCCGCCCTGGCTGGCGATCGCCTCCTGCGTGGCGTAGGCCTGGGCCGAGGCTTCGTTGAGGGCCTTGAGCTTGGCGCGGGTGGCCTGTTCGTTGAGGATGGCCAGGATCAGCAGCGCGCCCGCGCCGATCACCGAGATCATGCCCAGCAGGGGATGCAGCACGAAGCAGAGCGCCAGGTAGATCGGCGTCCAGGGCGCGTCGAGCATCGCCGTGGCGGCGGGCCCGGCGACGACGTTGCGGAAGGAGTCGAACTCCCGCATCGCCTGGCGCAGGCGGGGGCCGGCGTCGGGGCTGAGCCCGCCGGTCAGCCGGGTCAGCACCTCGGGCGCCAGCAGGCGGTCCAGGCGCAGGCCCAGCCGCACCAGGATGCGCTGACGCAGGCTGTCCAGCATGGCCAGTGTGGCCAGGGCGAAGACGACCGCCACCGTCAGAAACGCAAGCGACAGGAGCCCGCCGGTGGGCAGGACCCTGTCGTAGATCTGCAGCATGTAGAGGGTCGGCGCCAGGTAGAGGATGTTGACCAGGGCGCTGAAGCCGGCGGCGATCAGCAGATGCCGCCGGCAGGTTCCCAGAGCGCTGGCCAGCGGCTCGGGGAGCGGTCGCCGCCCCGAGCCTCTCGCCCTGCCCTCGCCGCCCCGCCCGCTCATGCGAGGGTATCCTCGGCGTGGTAGCGGGTCAGCATGGTGACGAACAGCTTGTCGTCGCCGTCGCCGGCGAAGGTGAAGCCGCTGATCGTGCCGTTGTTGTTGTAGTCGTCGAGCGCGGTGTGCAGGGCCGCGCCGGAGCCTTGCCAGGCCGCGCTGCTCTGCTTGATCGCCGGTCCGTTGAAGTCGGCGATCCCGTCATGATTGGCGTCGGCGTACTGCTGCAGCCAGTCGATGGCCTGGTTCATCTTGGCGGCGGGGCTGTTCGGATCGAGCGGGTCGCCCGAGGCGTTGCCGGCCTCGAAGTTCAGCCAGGCGGCGATGACGTCGCGGCCCAGGACGTAGCGGGCGTCCGGCGAGGGCTTCTGCGAGGCGTCCAGCACCTTCAGCGCCAGGGCCAGCGACATCTGCAGGGTGTCTTCGCCGGCGTCGGTGATCCCGTTGCCGTTGTCGTCGCCCAGCAGGATGTAGCGCTCTTCCTTGTTGCTGTTGCCAGGGTCCGGGCCGTCGACGATGCCGTTGTTGTAGGCCAGCRGTTCGCCGTTGGGGAAATCAGGACCGGACTTGGTCTCGTTGCCCACCGTGCCGTCCCAGAAGGTCAGCCCATTGGGCGACAGCCAGAAGCCGGGGGTGCGCACGCCCACCGTGTCGATCAGGCCGTAGTAGTAGGCCAGGTCGTGGTCGCTGGTCGTGCCGCCGGAGTAAGTCCCCGACGCGGTGGCGTCGTTGACGTGCTGGCCCGAGGTCCACGGCGCGGTGATCTGGAACTCGGTGCTGGCGCCGACCGCCAGGTTGCCGAGATCACGCGCCGTGCCCGCCGCGGCGCCGTTCAGGTCGAACACCGAGTCCGTCACCGCGGTGTTGGTCAGGGTGACGTTGCCGGTGTTGGTGACCACGAACTTGAAGGCGATGCTGGCGCTGGAGGTGGCGATCGGCCCCATCGGGTCGTCCGCGTCGCTCCAGGTCGCGCCGCCGTCGATCGAGACGTACTTCTCGATGTCGATGCTCGCGCGCTGCTGCACCGGCACGTTGGCGTCGTCGGTGTCGGGGCCAGTCTGGTTGGAGTCGGCCGTGGCCGTGTTCTCCAGGGCGCCGTCTCCGCCGCCGTTGGAGTCGATCTCCGCCTGGGTGACCGTGTGCTTGGCGGTGTAGCCCCAGGTTTCACCCACCTCCAGGAAGGCGTCGTTGTCGCCGACCACATCGGCGCCGCGCATGATCGAACCGGCGTCGGCATAGGGATCGGTCACCGTGACGCCGTCCAGCGTGGTGTTGCCGGTGTTGGCGACAGTGATGACGTAGCTGATCTGTTCACCGGCCGTGTCGGCCGTGCCGCCGGGGACGGTGGCGTCCTTGACGATGTTCAGGCTGGGCCGGCGATCGACGGGCACGCTGGCGTCGTCGGTGTCGGGGCCGGTCTGGTTGGAGTCGGCCGTGGCGGTGTTCTCCAGCTGACCGTCCCCGCCGCCGTTGGAGTCGATCTCGGCTTGGGTCACCGTGTGCTTGGCGGTGTAGCTCCACACCTCGCCCACTTCGAGCAGGGCGTCGTTGTCGCCCACCGTGTCGGCGCCGCGCATCAAGGTTCCGGCGTCGGCGTAGGGGTCGGTGACCGTCACGCCGTCCAGCGTGGTGTTGCCGGTGTTGGTGACGCTGATCGTGTAGCTGATCTGCTCGCCGGCCGTGTCGGCGGTTCCTCCAGGGACCGTCGCATCCTTGACGATGTTCAGGCTGGGCCGGCGATCGACGGGCACGCTGGCATCGTCGGTGTCCGGGCCCGTCTGGTTGGAGTCGGCCGTGGCCGTGTTTTCCAGCTGACCGTCGCCGCCGCCGTTGGAGTCGATCTCCGCTTGGGTCACCGTGTGCTTGGCGGTGTAGCCCCAGGTTTCACCAACCTCCAGCAGGGCGTCATTGTCGCCGACCACATCCGCGCCGCGCATGATCGAGCCGGCGTCGGCATAGGGGTCGGTCACCGTCACCCCGTCCAGCGTAGTGTTGCCCGTGTTGGCCACGGTGATGACGTAGCTGATCTGCTCGCCCGCGGTATCCGCCGTGCCGCCAGGGACGGTGGCGTCCTTGGTGATGTTCAGGCTGGGCCTGGCGGCGACCGGGACGCTGGCGTCGTCGGTGTCGGGACCTGTCTGGTTGGAGTCGGCCGTGGCCGTGTTCTCCAACTGCCCGTCGCCGCCGCCGTTGGAGTCGAGTTCCGCCTGGGTGACGGTGTGCTTGGCCGTGTAGCCCCAGGTCTCACCCACCTCCAGGAAGGCGTCGTTGTCGCCGACCACATCGGCGCCGCGCATGATCGAACCGGCGTCGGCATAGGGGTCGGTCACCGTCACGCCGTCCAGCGTGGTGTTGCCGGTGTTGGCCACGGTGATGACGTAGCTGATCTGTTCACCGGCCGCGTCGGCCGTGCCTCCGGGGACAGTGGCGTCCTTGGTGATGTTCAGGCTGGGCCGGCGGTCGACGGGCACGCTGGCGTCGTCGGTGTCGGGGCCCGTCTGGTTGGAGTCGGCCGTGGCCGTGTTCTCCAGCATGCCGTCGCCGCCGCCGTTGGAGTCGATCTCGGCCTGCGTGACCGTGTGCTTGGCCGTGTAGCCCCAGGTTTCACCGACCTCCAGGAAGGCGTCGTTGTCGCCCACGACATCCGCACCGCGCATGATCGAGCCAGCGTCGGCATAGGGGTCGGTGACCGTCACGCCGTCCAGCGTGGTGTTGCCTGTGTTGGCGACGGTGATCGTGTAGCTGATCTGCTCGCCCGCCGCGTCGGCCGTGCCGCCGGGGACGGTGGCGTCCTTGGTGATGTTCAGGCTGGGCCGGCGGTCGACGGGCACATTGGCGTCGTCGGTGTCGGGRCCKGTCTGGTTGGAGTCGGCCGTGGCCGTGTTCTCCAGCATGCCGTCGCCGCCGCCGTTGGAGTCGATCTCGCCTTGCGTCACCGTATGCTTGGCGGTGTAGCTCCAGACCTCGCCCACTTCGAGCAGGGCGTCGTTGTCGCCCACCGTGTCGGCGCCGCGCATGATCGAGCCGGCGTCGGCGTAGGGGTCGGTGACGGTGACGCCGTCGAGCATCACGTTGCCGGTGTTGGCCACGCTGATCGTGTAGCTGATCTGTTCGCCGGCGGTGTCGGCCGTGCCGCCCGGGACGCTGGCGTCCTTGGTGATGTTCAGCGCCGGATTGCGGGTCAGCGTCACGCTTTCGGGGTCGCTGTCCGAGACCGAGATGCCGCTGGCCGACGAGCCCGTGGCCGTGCCGGTGTTGGTGTAGCCGCCGGCCTCGATTTCGGCCTGGCTGAACACATGCAGCAGACTGCCGGTCGCCGAGGCCCCGACCGCGAGGTCGTCGGCCTGCCCATCGCCGTCCTGGTCGGTCAGGCCCGTCAGGGGGATCGCGATGTCGTCGGCGGTGTTTCCGGGCGTGCCGTTGTCGTCCGTCAGGGTGACGTTCAGCAGCTTGATCGTGCCGGTGTTGGTGACCGTGAAGTTGAAGACCTGGGTGTCGCCGGCGTCGTCGCCGTTGCCGTCGCCGTCGGTGCGCGTTCCGGCCGTCTTGACCACGTCGACCTGGGGCGGGATCGGCTGGTTGCCGATCTGCACATTGTAGGTCGTGGCCGCGCTGAGGGTGACGGTCTCGAAGGCGCCCGTGGTCTGGGTCCAGCCCTCCTGCAGCACCTCGTCGACCTGCACCGTGCCCAGCGACAGCGGCAGGCCGCCGATCTGGAACGTGCCGTCGGCCTTGGTCACCGTCGAGCGTTCGCCCGCGTCGAGCACGCCGTTCTTGTTCTCGTCGACGAAGATCGTCCAACCGCCGAGGCCCGCCTCGCCGGCGTCCTGCACCCCGTCGCCGTCGGCGTCGAGGAACTTGATGCCGCTGATGATGGCGGCCTGCTCGGTGTTGAACTCCTCGAAGCCGTCGTCGGCGGCGTAGTCCGTGCCAGGTCGGCCGAACTCTGCGTACATGGTGATGTAGGCCGAGCTCAGGTCCGCACCGCCGAACAGCGAAACCGGTACATAGAAGATGTAGTCGTCATTGCCGCTGCCCGACGAGTGCGCGTCCAGCAGCAGAGTCTTGTCGCCGCTTGCGTCGAGATCGAAGATCTTGGTGAAGTCGGCGTCCAGCTCCTGGGTGCCGGCGACATAGTCCGCGCCCGTGGCCGGAGCCGACGAGTAGTAGATCTTCAGCGCATTCAGCGCGGTGAACGGATTGGCGTTGGTCTCGTTAAGGTCCAGCCGGAATTCCAGGTACTGCACCCCGTCGATCACCCGGATGGGGATCTGGTTGAAGGTCAGGCTGCTGGTCTTGCTCTGGTCGGTGTTGAGCACATCAGTGGCGTCGGTGTTGAAGCCGTTCTCGTTGCCGTCATTGTCGCGGATGCCGAGGAACGGGGCGTAGATGCCCGTGCCTGAACCGATCGCGTCGCCGCGCGTGATGACCACGCCGTCGATCGTCGCCGTACTGCCAGGTGAGGTGAGGTCTATGTCGGCCATGACTAGCTCCCGAGCGCTCCGCGCGCATGCCCTCCGGGCTCGTCCGCGCGATCCAAACGAAGGCCTCGATCACAACGTCGACGGGGGAGACGGATGCCGGGTCCGAGGTCGGCGCCGGAGGCGCGCGCAAACGCCTGAAGCTCGTGACCGTCTTTGGGGATGCGATGACCGCCTTCCCCGCCGCCGGCTCAAAGAGGCTCCTGGAGCGCGCAACGCCTACGCGAAGCGAAACAGCGGCTAGCGATCTGCCTAGTTCAGTTTCGCGTCAATAACTTGAGATTAGCAATGACAAGTCGTCATGCTGAATGCATTAAGCCGTATGTCTCAGTGGTCGCCGCAATTTCACATGACGAAATCAATCATTCGCATGCACTAGACTTTCGTTTGAGTAGCGCGGCGCGAAAACTCGCCAGACCTAGAAGCGCCCGCGCAGAGTGACCCGGGCGACGCGTCCCAGGCTGTCCTGGTCATCGCGCCCGTAACCCGGCGCAGGGCGGCCGTCGCCCAGCCTGGCGCGGGGCCGCGCGTCCAGAAGGTTCTCGATTTCAAGGCCCAGGCGCAGGCCCGAGATGCGCATGGGAGGCGCTCCGCCCTCCCCGGCCTGGGCCGGCGCGGGGGGCTTGGCGGCGAACATGTAGCCCAGCTTGAGGTCGATCCTGGTGAGGTCGGAGACCACCAGGTCGTTCGGGCCGTCGGCGCCCGTGTCGCGGCGGGTGCGATAGGCCTGCCGCCACCGGGCGCTGGCGTTCAGCGTCCATTTGTCGCGGCGCGCGTCCAGCGTGGCCGACAGCGTGTTGCGCGCCGAGCCGCCGCCGTCGCCGGCCAGATGGTCCATCACGGGATAACCGGCGCGGATGACCGTGACGCTCTTCAGCTGCAGCGTGTGGTTCAGCGAGACCCTCAGACTCGACGTGCTCAGCCCCGGCGGACCCTTGCCGTCGAAGGGCACGATGAAGTTCAGCCCCGAGGCCAGGGTGTCCGATCGCGACGAGAGCAGGTTTATCGCGCGCTGGTCGACGCTGATCAGGCGGCCGTCGGGGTCGCGCTGGAACCGCTCGGGAAAGGCCGCCTCGACCGCCGGGGTCAGGGCCGGCAGGCCGCTGATGCCGTCGCGGGAGTCGGAGGTGCGGTAGCTGAAGTTGCCCGACAGCCGCCACGGCGTGACCGGCCCCACCGAGAGACCCAGCGAGAACCGCTCGTTGGTCTGGCCCTTCAGGTCCGGATTGCCGCCCAGCAGCGGCAGGATCTCCACCGACTGGCCGGTGGCGAAGTCGAACACCACGATCGGCGTCCCGTAGAAGGGCGCGTCGAACAGCTGCTGGTCGGACGGGGCGTCGTAGGAGCGCGCCCACGAGCCGTTCAGCCGCAGGATCTTGTGCGGCGACCACATCAGCGCGCCGTTGACCCCGCCGCCGCCGCCCGACCCCGACTGGCGGCGCACGTTGCCGCTGAGGTTCAGGGCCGCGCCGCCCAGATTGATCCCTCCCGCGCTCTCGCCAGGCTGGGGCGCGCGCAGCAGCGGGATCGACAGTCCGCCCCGGATGTCGGCGGTCTCGGCGCTGCGCTCGGTCTTTTCGCCCTCGATGGTGTTGGTCGAGCTGGTTTTCGAAACGCGGCCGCTGACGTCCATCGTCAGTCGGCCTGCCGGCAGGGTCAGCAGCGGCCGGTCGGCCGACAGGTTCAGTCCGACCGAGCGGTTGTTCGACTTGCGGTCGGTCAGGCCCTCCTGGCTGCCGCTCGAGAGCTGGCCGTCGAGGGCGGCCCTGACCGACCATCCGGCGATGTCGCCATTGCCGCCCGCGTTGAGGGTCAGGCCCTGTTGGCGCCCCTGGATTCCGGCCAGCGCGTCGCCCCGGCGAGAGACCGTCTCGTCCCGCTGGGCGCGCGCGGTGGCGCTGAACGAGCCCTGCCATTCGCCCAGGCGGCGGTTGACCGACATGTTGCCGGTCACGGACGTGTTCTTCGGCTTCAGGACGACGCCGAGAGATTGCGGGTTGTCGCGCAGGTAATCGGGCCGCTCGTCGGCCCGCAGCGAGGTGTCATGCGTCAGTCGCACGCCGAGCTGGCTCATGTTCTCGTCGGCGATCGCCGAGCGGCGCACATCGCCCATCGAGGAAGAGCGCCCGCCGCTGGTCGGCCGCGCCTCGGCCAGCTGGGCGTCGCGGCTCTGGAAGCTGCGCTTGAGAACGATGTTGACGACCCGCCGGCCCGGGTCGGCGCCGTACAGCCCCGCCGCCTGCTCGGGCAGCAGCTCCACGCGGGTCATGGCGTCGGGCGGAAACGACAGGTAGTCGCCGGCGTTCTGCACCCGCCGGCCGTTGATGATCACCACGGGCGGCTCGGTTATGCCGTAGGCCGAACTGATCCGGTCCAGCGCCTCGCCGATGTCGTAGGCGCCCAGGGCTTCGATCTCGCCCGGGCCCAGTTCGGTCTCGGGCGGGGTCTTGGCCGCCCCGCGACGGGCCACGACCTCGACGCCCGAAAGCCGCACCGCCACGTCGTCGGCCTCCTCCGCCTCGGCCCGCGCCGCAGCGCTCGCCTGCGGCGGCGCCGGGGCCTCGCCTGGGGCGACAGCGGACATGAGAAGCAGCCAGTACATCGGGGGCATCCAGCCGCATCACAGCCGCGAGTTGCAAGGCCTCTTATGCACTTTCTTGTAAATAAAAGCGGGGCCGTAATGTGGCCTCACGTGATCCGGCGCTTCTCCAGCTTCCGCGCCAGGGTCCGGCGGTGCATGCCCAGCCGCCGGGCGGTCTCGGAAATGTTGAAGTCGGTCTCGACCAGGGTCTGGTGGATCCGCTCCCATTCCAGGTTCTTGATCGAGGTCGCGCGCTCGCCGATGGCCGCGCCGGCGTCGCCCTCGCGCTTTTCGAAGGCGGCCTCGATGTCGTCGGTGTTCGAGGGCTTGGCCAGGTAGTGGCAGGCGCCCAGCTTGATGGCCTCCACCGCCGTGGCGATGCTGGCGAAGCCGGTCAGCACCACGATCAGCATCTCCGGATCGCGGGCGATCAGCGCCTGCACGCAGGACAGGCCCGACTCGCCGGCCAGCTTCAGGTCGACCACGGCGTAGCGCGGCGCGAAGGTCTCAAGCGCCACCAGGGCCTCGTCCAGCCCATGCACGTGCACGACCTGATAGCCCCGGCGCTCGAACGACTTCTTCAGCGTGGCGGCGAACTTCTCGTCGTCCTCGACGATGATCAGCTTGCGTTCAGCGGGCATGACGCCTCCCGATCTGCAGCGACGCCAGGGGCAGGCTGAGCACCACGCGCGCGCCGCCCTCGGGCCGGTTGGCCGCCAAGACCTCCCCACCCAGCTTGCGCAGCACGTTGACCACCAGGAAGAGGCCCAGGCCGCCCCCTGCCCTGCCCTTGGTCGAATTGTAGGGCGTGCCGAGGTTCTCCAGCGTCTCGGCGGTGAAGCCGGGGCCCTGGTCCTCGACCGAGACGACGATCCAGCCGTCGGCGACATGCGCGCTCATCCGCACCGCGTGGGGCGAGGCGTCGCGGGCGTTGTCCAGCACGTTGTGGATCACCTGCTTGAGCGTCGATTCCGCGACGATCGGGGTGACGCCCGACAGGTCCGGCGCATAGGTCAGAACCTCGCCGTCGCGAGTGGTCCGCCACTCGTCGACCACCTCGTCGAGGAAGGCGCGCAGGGTGCTGGCGCGCACCTCGCCGCTGCGGGCCTCGCCGGCCGACAGCAGCACCCCGGTGACGATGTCCTTGCAGCGCTTGACMTCGCCGCGCATGTCCTCGAGCTCCTGGGCCAGCTCCGGATGCTTGGCGAACACCTTCATGCGCCGCCAGTCGCCCAGGATGACGTCCAGCGTCGCCAGCGGCGTGCCCAGCTCGTGCGCGGCGCCAGAGGCCAAGAGGCCCATGCGGACGATGTGGGTCTCCTCGGCCGCCCGCTGGCGCAGCTCGGCCAGGTGGGCGTCGTGGCGGCGCAGGTTGCTGTTGATGCGCGAGACGAAGGTCACCAGCAGAACCGCGTCCAGGACGACGCCCATCATCATGCCCATGATGAACAGGCCGAAGAACGCCTGGTCGCTGAGGCCGCTGGCGATCACCGGCCGGTTGGCGGCCACCAGCAGCAGGAAGCAGAAGCTGGTCAGGAACACGATCGCCCAGGTCGCCCACACCTCCAGCAGCACCACGCCCAGGATCACGTGCAGCAGGTAGAGGGTCGTGAACGGGTTGGTCGCCCCGCCGCTGAAATAGAGCTGGGCGGTCAGCGCCAGGGAGTCGAGCGCCAGGGCCAGGAACAGGTCGTAGGGGCCGATCGGCTTGGCGCTCTTCAGGCGCAGCAGGCTGAAGAGGTTCAGCGCCACCAGGACCAGCAGCACCAGCATCATCGCCGCCAGCGGCAGGTGGAAGCCCAGGCTGAAGTGCACCGCCAGGATGGTGACCACCTGGCCGACCACGGCGATCCAGCGCAGGTGGATCAGCTGCAGCATGTTCTGGCGGGCGATGGCGTCGGCGGGGCCCGCCGCGTTGTCCGCGGCCCGCGCTCCCGAAAGCCAGCCCGACATGCCGGCGATCAGGATGCGGGCGGTAGGCGTCATGGGGTCTCTTTAACCCGGTTCCGGCGCGCGTCGAACAGAACATAGACCGCCGCCCCGCCGGTCAGCAGCGCCAGGCCGAACCAGGTGAGCATGTAGACGAGGTGGCTGTTGGGGARCTTCACCACCGTCAGGCCGCCGATCGGCCAGCCGCCCGGATTGGGCGCAGCGTCGGCGTCGACGAAATAGGGCGCGAGGTTCGAAAGGCCCCTCGCCTGCCCGATGGCGGCGACGTCGCGGGAGTACCAGCGGTTCTCGGTCGGGGCGTTCTTGCGCAGGAAGCCGCCGTGGGGCTCGGTCAGGCGCAGCAGACCAACGACGCTGACGGGGCCATCGACCTGGGCGGCCAGGCGCGCGCCCGGCGCGCGGCGTTCGGCCGTAACGAAGCCGCGGTTGACGAGAACGTCGAAGCCCTGGTCGGTGGAAAGCGGGGTCAGGACCCAGAAGCCGGGACCCTCGTTGGTCACGGCCTGGACCAGAGTCTCGCGGTCGTGAAGAAAGCGCCCCGTCAGGCGCAGGCGGCGATAGCCGTCGCTGGCCTGGGTGACGCCCGCCCAGCGGTCGGGGCCGGGCGGCGGGGAAGGCTCTGAATGGATGCGCTGCTCGACCCGAGCGATCAGGTCGAGCTTCCAGGCCCTGCGCTGGACCTGCCAGCCGCCGAGCGCCAGGAAGATCGCCGTGAAGGCCAGGCAGAGCCCGACCAGGGCGATCGTCCGGGCGGCTCGGCCGCCGGACTTCGTCACGGAACTTCCCGCATGTCGTGCGGCATCGGGGCCATCATGTGGGTGTCGAGGTTGTGCATCACCCACAGCGAACCCGAGAGCGTGATCACCACCACGACCAGGGTGAACACCAGGGCCAGCATGGTCCAGCCGCCTTCCGAACGCGAGTTCATGTGAAGGAAGTAGATCATGTGGACCAGCACCTGGATCACCGCCAGGCCCATGACCGCCAGGGCGGTCATCTGGTTGTTGGGCAGCACGTCGCCCATGACCAGCCAGAACGGGATGGCGGTGAGGATCACCGCCAGCACGAAGCCGATCACATAGTCCTTCAGCGTGCCGTGGGCGCCGCCGTCATGGTCGTGCCCGTGCCCATGGTCATCATGCTCATGCGCGTGGTGCGCGTCGTGGCTGGCCGCGCTCATTTCAGGACTCCGAGCAGGTAGACGAACGAGAAGACGCCGATCCAGATGACGTCGAGGAAGTGCCAGAACATCGACAGGCACATCAGGCGACGCTTCATCTCGCCGCCGAGGCCGCGCTTGGCGACCTGGACCATGAGCGTAACGAGCCAGATGCAGCCGAAGGTCACGTGCAGGCCGTGGGTGCCGACGAGCACGAAGAACGACGACAGGAACGCGCTGCGTTGCGGACCGGCGCCCTCATGGATGAGGTGGTTGAACTCGTACAGTTCCAGCGACAGGAACCCGAGACCGAGCAGGCCGGTGACGGCCAGCCAGGCCAGGGTCGGCTTCACCTTCTTGGCCTGGGCCGAGATCATGGCGAAGCCGTAGGTGATCGACGAGAACAGCAGCAGCGCGGTGTTGACCGCCACGATGGGCAGATCGAACAGATCCGCCCCCGAGGGGCCGGCCGCGTAGTTGCGGCCGAGCACGGCGTAACAGGCGAAGAGGACCGCGAAGATCAGGCAGTCGCTCATCAGGTAGATCCAGAACCCCAGCAGGGTCCCGTTCTCCGGATGGTGGTCCTCGGTGAGGTAGAAGCGGTCCTTGTCCGCTTCGGTCAGGGCTTGGGCGTGGGCCATGGTTACGCGAGGCTCCGCAGGGCTTCGGTGCGGGCGTCCTCGACACGGACGACCTCCTCGGCCGGAATGTAGTAGTCACGCTTGAAGTTGAAGGTGTGGATGATCGCCGAGGCCACGAGAGCCACGAACGAGATCACCGCCAGCCACCAGATCTGCCAGATCATCGCGAAGCCGACGACCACCGAGATCCCGGCCAGGACGACGCCCGCGCCGGTGTTCTTCGGCATGTGGATCGGGATGAACCCGGTCGTCGGACGCACGTAGCCGCGCTGCTTCATGTCGTGCCATGCGTCGATCTCGTGGATCACCGGCGTGAACGCGAAGTTGTAGGCCGGCGGCGGCGACGAGGTCGACCATTCCAGCGTACGGCCGCCCCAGGGGTCGCCCGTCTTGTCGGCGTACTGCTCGCGCTTCAGGAAGCCGACGACCATCTGCATCACGAACGAGATGATGCCGAACAGGATCAGCACGGCGCCGAAGGCCGAGATCACGAACCAGATCTGCAGGCTGTGGTCTTCGAAGTGGCTGACGCGACGGGTCACGCCCATCAGGCCCAGCACGTAGAGCGGCATGAAGGCGAAGAAGAAGCCGATCTGCCAGAACCAGAACGACAGCTTGCCCCAGAACGGGTCCAGCTTAAAGCCGAAGGCTTTCGGGAACCAGTACACGATGCCGGCGAACATGCCGAACACCACGCCGCCGATGATCACGTTGTGGAAGTGGGCGATCAGGAACAGCGAGTTGTGCAGGACGAAGTCGGCGGGCGGAACGGCCAGCAGGACGCCGGTCATGCCGCCGATGACGAAGGTGACCATGAAGCCGACGGTCCACATCATCGGCACTTCGAAGCGGATGCGGCCGCGGTACATCGTGAACAGCCAGTTGAAGATCTTCGCCCCCGTGGGGATCGAGATGATCATCGTCGTGATCCCGAAGAACGAGTTCACGCTGGCGCCCGAGCCCATGGTGAAGAAGTGGTGCAGCCACACGATGTACGACAGGATCGTGATGACGACCGTGGCGTAGACCATCGAGCTGTAGCCGAACAGGCGCTTGCTGCAGAAGGTCGAGACGACTTCCGAGAACACGCCGAAGGCCGGCAGGACCAGGATGTAGACCTCGGGGTGACCCCAGATCCAGATGAGGTTCACGTACATCATCGGGTTGCCGCCGAAGTCGTTCGTGAAGAAGTTGGTGCCGAGGTAGCGGTCAGACGACAGCAGGGCCAGGACGGCGGTCAGGATCGGGAAGCTGGCGACGATCAGGACGTTGCTGCACAGCGAGGTCCAGGTGAACACCGGCATCTTCATCAGGCTCATGCCCGGGGCGCGCATCTTCACGATCGTGACGATCAGGTTGATGCCCGACAGGGTGGTGCCCACGCCCGCGATCTGCAGCGACCAGATGTAGTAGTCGACCCCTACGTCTGGACTGTACGCCAATCCAGACAGCGGCGGATAAGCCAGCCAGCCGGTGCGGGCGAACTCGCCGACGAACAGCGACAGCATCACCGTGATCGCGCCGCCSACSGTCATCCAGAAGCTGAAGTTGTTCAGGAACGGGAASGCCACGTCGCGSGCGCCGATCTGCAGCGGCACGACGARGTTCATCAGGCCGGTGATCAGYGGCATCGCCACGAAGAAGATCATGATCACGCCGTGGGCGGTGAAGACCTGGTCGTAGTGGTGCGGCGGCAGGTAGCCGGCCGCGTCGCCGAAGGCGATGGCCTGCTGGGCGCGCATCATCAGGGCGTCGGCGAAGCCGCGCAGCAGCATGATGATGGCCAGGATGATGTACATCACCCCGATCTTCTTGTGGTCGACGCTGGTCAGCCACTCACGCCACAGGTAGCCCCAGACCTTGAAGTAGGTCAGGGCGGCCAGGACGGTGATCCCACCCAGGGCGACGACACCGAAGGTGCCGATCAGGATGGGTTCGTGAAGAGGAATGGCGTCCCATGTGAGACGGCCGAAGATCGTTTTTACGAGGTCCGGGGACATGAGTGATCTCTAGGCTTGATCAGCGCGCTTCGGCGGGCGCGGACTTGGGGGCGCAGAGCGCGGCGATGAACGAGCGGATGCCGCCCTCCCCGCGCCGGGTCCGCTTGTCGTATTCGAGCGTGGTGACGTTGTAGACGCCGGCCATGCCCAGGCCGCCCGACTTGTCGATGGCCATCATGTCGTGCTGGCACATCTTGCCCGGCTCGACGCAGCGGTTGACCGCCTTGTCGAACAGGCCGGCCTCGACCGAGGCGAAGCGCTGGGGCGGAACCTTCTCGCTGGGCTTTTCGAGCACCAGGTAGCGGGTTCCATCGAGACGGTCGCTGCTCTTGCGGACCTCGGCGGCCCACTTGTCGAAGTCCGCACGGTTCATGCCGTGGAACTTGAAGCGCATGTGCGAGAAGCCCTCGCCGCTGTAGTTGGCCGAGAAGCCGTCATAGACGCCCGGCTTGTTGATCACGGCGTGCAGCTTCGTGCGCATGCCCGGCATGGCGTAGATCTGGCCGGCCAGGGCGGGCACGTAGAACGAGTTCATCACCGACGAAGCGGTCAGGTCGAAGTCGATCGGGGTGTCGACCGGCGCGGCCAGTTCGTTGACCGTGGCGATGCCCAGCTCGGGGTAGATGAACATCCACTTCCAGTCGAGCGCGACGACCTGCACCTTCAGCGGCTTGACGCCTTCGGCGGTGCGGCCCGGCGCCAGGCGGTCGAGCGGGCGATAGGGGTCCAGCAGGTGGGTGCTGGTCCAGGTCACGGCGCCCAGGATCATGATGATCACCAGCGGGGCGGCCCAGATCACGATCTCGAGCTTGGTCGAGTGGTGCCAGTCGGGATCGTACTTGGCCGTCTTGTTCGACTGCCGGTACTTCCAGGCGAAGAACAGGGTGAGGAAGATCACCGGCACGATGATGATCAGCATCAGCACGGTGGACAGGATGATCAGGTCGCGCTGCTGCGCGGCGATATCACCCGACGGATTCATCACCACCCAGTCGCAGCCGCTCAGCATGAGCAGCACGGGCAACAGGGCGAGCTTCTTCAAGGAACTCGGTGTCATGAGGGACCTGGACTACGGACGTTGGCGGCGCCGTTAAGCCAGTCCGCCAGTGCGTGACATTGGACCATTTGTCCTAGGGGCAGCCTTATCACACGAAGCCGTGTTCTCCGAGCGGAGCCGAAGAGGCCTCAAGACGTTTGCCAGAAAGGGCAAGTTGGTCTCATGCTCGGACTCAAGACCGTCGAAAAGGCGGCTTGAAAAGAGTTTGGGACGAAAACAACAGGAACAAGGCGCGTAGCTGCATGAACCAGGATTTCGCAATTCCGACGTCATCGGGCCTAGAGCGCGACGCACGGCGATTGCATGCCGATCACAAGGGGGTGCGCCCCGGCGAGATCGCCATCGGCGTGATCATCGGGCGAACCTCGGAATTCTTCGACTTTTTTGTCTACGCCATCGCCTCGGTGCTGGTGTTCCCGCAGCTCTTCTTCCCCTTCGTCGACCGGTTGACGGGGGTGCTGTGCTCCTTCGCCATCTTCTCGCTGGCCTTCGTGGCGCGGCCGATCGGCTCGGCGATCTTCGGGGCGATCGACCGCAACTACGGTCGCGGGGTCAAGCTGACCATCGCCCTCTTCCTGCTGGGCGGCTCGACTGCGGCCATCAGCTTCCTGCCGGGCTACGCCACCGCCGGCGCGACGGCGATCTGGGCGCTTGCGGCCTTCCGCATCGGCCAGGGCCTGGCGCTGGCCGGCGCTTGGGACGGCATGGCCTCGCTGCTGGCGCTGAACGCGCCCGAAAAGAAGCGCGGCTGGTACGCCATGATCCCGCAGCTGGGCGCGCCGTTCGGCTTCATGCTGGCCAGCGGCCTGTTCGCCTACTTCGTCGCCAGCTTGAGCTCGGGCGACTTCCTCGACTGGGGCTGGCGCTATCCGTTCTTCGCGGCCTTCGCCATCAACGTCGTGGCCCTGTTCGCCCGCCTGCGCATCGTCGCCACCGAAGAGTTCGGCAAGCTGTTCGAGAAGGGTCAGCTCAGCCCCGTGCCGATCACCAGCCTGCTGAAGGCCCAGGGCGGCAACGTGCTGATCGGCGCCTTCGCGCCGCTGGCCACCTTCGCCATGTTCCACTTGGTCACCGTCTTCCCGCTCTCCTGGGTCAGCCTGCATGACGACGGCGGCGAGGCGCTGAACTTCCTGCGCATCGAGCTGGCCGGCGCCCTCGTCGGGGTGGTCGGGATCATGGCTTCCGGCTGGATCGCCGACCGCATCAGCCGCCAGAACCAGCTGGCCCTGTCGGCCGTGCTGATCGGCGTGTTCAGCTTGGCCGCGCCGTGGCTGCTCGACGCCGGCAGCGTGGGCCAGACGGTCTATGTCGTGGCGGGCTTTGCGATCCTGGGCCTGTCGTTCGGCCAGGCCTCGGGCGCGGTCAGTTCGGGCTTCCTGCGCCACTACCGCTATACCGGCTCGGCCGTGGTCTCCGACCTCTCCTGGCTGGTCGGCGCGGGCTTCGCGCCGCTGGCCGCCCTGGCGCTGGCCAGCTACTGGGGCCTGCCCGCCATCGGCCTCTATCTGGCCTCGGGCGCGGTGGCCACGCTGGTCGCGCTGAGCCTCGACCGCCGCCGGCGCATCCGCGCCAAGGCCAAGGCCGGCGCCTGATCGAAGGGTTCTGCCCGCGTCGCCCTCAGGCGACGCGGGTCCAGACCTGGGTCTTGCAGAGGAAGTTGCCGAGCACGCAACCCTTGGCCCGCAGCTTGCCGGCGTCCAGCACCAGCACCCGGCCAGAGAACGTCATGTTGACGTCCGGCGCGAAGACCTTGCCGCGCCATTCGCCCTTGTCGCTGGGCGTGAAGTCTCTCAGAAGCTGACGTCCCAGAAGCTCGCCGCCCGAGCCCTTGCGCGCGTCCGTCCGCGCCTCGTCGTTGGCCCACACCACATAGCCGCAGACCTCCGGCCCGCAGGGCTTGATCTCGACGTGGACGCTGCCCTTGGGATTGCGCCACACGCCGTAGATGCCGTCCGTGGCGGGCGGCGGCTGCACCTGGGCCGAGGCGGCCAGAACCGACAGCGCCAGGCCCGCAACGCCCAATCCGGCCCTCGTCGCCCAGGTTCGGCTCTTCGCCCGCGCCATGACGTGTCCCCCTTCGGAAGGGCTCCCTGCCCTCTTCGTCCGCGGACGGTCTGTCGGACGCGCCTCCGCGTCAAGCGCCCAGCCGCCGGCCGGGGCGGCGCGATCGCCAGCAAGCCGAAAAAGAAACGCCGGGAGCCCGTGGGGAGGCTCCCGGCGAGACGAGGGGGGAAAGGATCAGGATCCCATTCCGCCGCCGACGCCTTACGGCGTGACGGTGAGGTTCGGGCTGCTGACCAGGGTGCCGGTGATGTAGCAGGTGCTCGGCGAGCCCGGGATGCTGTGGTTGGAGAAGCTCACGCTGCTCGGCTGGACCGTCGGAGTGGTGGTGGGGTTGGTCCAGGTGGTGGCGACCACGCCCGAGCAGTTGCCCAGGATCGAGTTGGCGCCGATGCCCGAGATCGAGATCCCGGTGCCGCCCGTCAGGGTGACGGCCCAGGGGAAGCTGCTGGGCGAAACCAGCCAGCCGCACTGCCAGTCGCCAGGAGCGAACGAGCCGCTCGTGATCGAGGCGCCGGTGCCGCCGACGTTGGTCGTGCCGTTCAGCGAGACCGCGCAGTTGACGGTGGTCGACTGGCTGAGCTGCAGCGTGCCGCTCAGGGTGAAGCCGGTGTTGGCCGGCGAGATGGTCTGGGCCTGGGCCGAACCCACGCCGGCGAAACCAGCGGCGGCCAGGACGGCGGCGGCGAGAACAGAAGCGCTCTTCAACATGACGTCTCCTCCTACGATTATTTTGTGCAACCCCTCATTGGAGGTCGAGCTACATGCAACTATCAATCGTGTAAGGAGTCAAACCAAAAATACATAAAATTCAATGCGTTATAGTGAAAAGACGACAACGCGCGCCGCACCCCCGAGGAGGCGGCGAAAAGGTCGCCGCCCCGGTTTCCCGAGGCGGCGAGTCACCGAGATCGAGCGCTAGAAGCGCTTGGAGACGCTGACCGCGACGAGGCGCGGATCGAGCGTGAAGACGTTGGTGGTCAGGCCCGTGTCGTCGCTGTTGGTGAAGGCGTCGGTGATCGGCGTCTTGTCGAACAGGTTCTTGACGTAGGCCTGGATGACGAGGCCGTCGGCGGGACGCTCGAGCGTGGCCGAGATGTTGACGTTGTCCCACGACTTCAGGCGGTCGTAGGTGGTGTTGTAGACCCGGGCGTAGCTTTCGCCCTGGTAGTAGTAGTCGCCGCGCAGGGTCAGGGCCCAGTCGTCGCGGTGGAAGGTGTACTGGGCGCCGATGTTGGCGGTCCAGTTGGGGGCGTTGGGCAGTTCGTTGCCGCTCAGGTCGGCCTCGAAGCCGCGGCCGCCGTTCGGGGCTTCCGTCAGCGGATCGTAGGTGAAGCCGTACAGCCTCCAGAACGGCGCGATCGAGCTGAAGTTCGGGTTGAACGTACCGGTCCGCAGCGAGCCGCCGCACAGCGCCTGCAGGGCGATCGCCGTCTGCTCCGCCGGGAACGGCCGCGACAGGATCGTCTGCACGTGCCGGGTCGGCGCGATGCAGTTCGACGGAACCTGCAGCCAGGGACGCAGCACGGTCCACTCGCTGTTGCCCTGGGTGCGGTTCATCACGTCGATGGACCCCTCCCCGTCGTCGATCTTGGTGTTCAGGTAGCCGAGGTTGGCGTCGACGCGGAAATTGCGGTTCGGCCGGAACACGGCCTCGAGCTCGACGCCCCAGGTGCGGGAGTCGAAGTTTTCGTTCAGCGAGATCCGGTCGACGATCTGCGAGACCTGGTAGTCCTTGTAGTCGTAGTAGAAGGCCGTCGCGTTCAGCCGCAGCTTGCCGCCGGCCAGGGTGTTCTTGGCGCCGATCTCGAACGCGTTGACGTATTCGGGATCGAAGGTCTCGGGCAGCGGCTGGTACTGGATGACGGTCGGGTTGATGTCGACCCGCGGCGGGTTGGCGCCGCCGCCCTTGTAGCCGCGCGAGAACGAGGCGTAGACCATGGTCTCGTCGGTGAAGCTGACGGTCGGCTTCCAGTCGACCACCAGGCGGCCGGTGAGCGCGTCCCATTGCTGGTCGATGTCCGGCAGGGCCGGATAGCCGCGGCTGACATAGCCGCCCGACAGCGGACCCGGATTGCCGCGGTCGCCGCCCAGCAGCAGCTGGCTCGGATAGGGCGTGCTGACCTTGCGGTCGTCGGTGTAGCGCAGGCCCGCGGTCACGCGCCATTGCGGCGTCAGGTCGTAATAGGCCTCGCCGAACACGCCCCATGAACGGGTGTGGATCTGGTTCTTGCTGCGGAAGTAGTTGTGGCCGTCGCCCTCGAGCTGGTTCAGCGGCGAGTAGTCGACGTACACGCATTCCTTGGTCGTCTGCGGCGTGCAGCGCTCGGTCGGGCGCAGGATGTTGGGCGCCTGCCCGGGGATGTAGTTGTAGTAGTACTCGGCCAGGAACGTGAACACGTTGTTGAAGACGAAATAGTCGTCGTTCGACTTGAAGTCGATGTAGTTGGCGCCGAGGCTGAAGTTGAAGCGGCCGTCATAGCTGGACTGCAGGCGCAGTTCCTGGGTCCACTGACGGTTGTCGGACCGCGACAGGTCGGCCGAGACCATCCGGTTGGAACGGCCAAGCTGCGGATCGGTGTAGTATCCGCCCGGCGTCGGCGTGGTGGCGTTGATATACGGCTGGTTCAGCAGGTTGAACAGGCCGTCCGAGTTGCTGAAGATCGGGTTCGAGACGAAGCGGTTGTAGTCCTGGGACGAGTAGTAGTCGTCCTTGGCGTAGGCCGTCTGCGAGATGAGCTTCAGGTTGTCGTTCAGGTCGAATTCCATGTTGAACTGGAAGACGTCGTTCTTCACCCGGAAGATCGGGTCGTAGCTGGTGGCGATCTCGCGCAGGTCGCGCGACTGGGTCAGGCCGGCATAGGGGTCGGTGCCCAGCGGGATGGCCGAGACGTTCTGGCCCGCCGCGTTGCGGCCGTACGAGAACGACGCCAGGAAGATGTGGGCGAAGGCGCCGCCGTTGGGCACGCCATAGGCCGCGTCGTCATAGAGCGACCCGGGCAGGCAGCCCTGGCTGAGGCGGTTGCGAAGGATCGAGTTGGTCACCGCAACCGTGCCGATCTGGGTGGGGCCAGGATCGGTGGTGCACAGCTGCTTGCCGGTGCGCGAGCGCTGGTCGTCTTCCTCGAAGTGCTCCCAGATGAAGTTGGTGCGGAAGCGGCTGGTCGGCTCCCACGCGGCCGACAGGCGCGTGGACCACAGGTCGCGGTTGTTGACCTTGGTGTCGTTGAAGCTGTTGTAGTCGAAGCCGTCGCGCTGGGTGGCCGAACCGGCCAGGCGCAGGGCGAAGGTCTCGCCCACCGGCACGTTGATCACGCCTTGCATCCGGCGGCTGTCGTAGTTGCCGACCTCGCCCTTGATGAAGCCCTCGAATTCCCGGCCCGGCAGGTTCGGGATCATGTTGACCACGCCGCCCGTGGCGTTGCGACCGTACAGCGTGCCCTGGGGCCCGCGCAGCACTTCCACGCGCTGCACGTCCAGGTACTCCTGTTCGAACAGGCGGTTGCGGATCAGCGGCGTGGAGTTGAAGCTGACGGCCACGGCGGGGTCGCTGCTGGCCGAAATCGCCTTGGTCCCGACCCCGCGGATCGAGAAGTTGTACATGCTGAAGTTGGCCTTCGAGAACGACACGTTGGGCACGGCCCGCATCAGTTCCGAGCCACCCTCGATCTTCAGTTCGTTCAGGCTTTCGGAAGACAGGGCCGAAACCGCGATCGGCACGTCCTGGATCGATTCCGAACGCTTCTGGGCCGTGACGATGATGTCTTCGACTTGCGTCACTTCCTGCGCGAAGGCCTGGCCCGCCCCGGCGGCGAGCGCGAAAATCGACGCGGTGACAGCCAGACGCGCGCGTGCGCGGGCTGATGAAGCCATGCCCTATCCTCCCCTACCTCGGCCCAGCTCTCCGTCCAGGCCGATGAACGTTTCCCCCGCCCCAAATCAATCTCCGACGGCATTGGCGGATCCGCCGACGGTTGGGTTGTACGATCTACCTATTCACTAGCATGTCAATACATTACTTACACCGATGTTCAGTTCCCTGACGTAAGCTCCGTACGGCTACCTAGGGCCCCTGCCTGACGTGGAATTAATATTTACATCGCTGTAAAAACGGACAATGTCTGCGCCGCACGGGAGGGCAAGGAATGGACGCTGACGTCATCGTCGTCGGGGGCGGGCTGGCCGGGCTGGTGGCCGCCAACGAACTGGTCCAGGCGGGCAAGCGCGTGGCGCTGGTCGACCAGGAGAACGCCGCCAACCTGGGCGGCCAGGCCTTCTGGTCGTTCGGCGGCCTGTTCCTGGTGAACTCGCCCGAGCAGCGGCGCCTGGGCATCCGCGACAGCCTCGACCTGGCCTGGCGCGACTGGCTGGGCAGCGCCGACTGGGACCGGCTGGACGGCGCCCTGCCGCAGGACGAATGGGCCATCCGCTGGGGCCGCGCCTATGTCGAGTTCGCCGCCGGCGACAAGCGCGACTGGCTGCGGCGACACGGGATCACGCTGACGCCGATGGTCGGCTGGGCCGAGCGCGGCGCCGGCCAGGCCCTGGGCCACGGCAATTCGGTTCCGCGCTTCCACGTCGCCTGGGGCACCGGCACCGGGGTCTCCGAACCGTTCGCCGATCGCGCCCGCCAGGCCGCCGGCCGGGGCGTGCTGAGCTTCCATCATCGCCATCGCGTCGATCGGCTGATCGTCGAGGCCGGCCGCGTGACCGGCGTCTCCGGCGCCGTGCTGGCGGCCGACGACGCGCCGCGCGGGGCGCCGTCGAACCGGCAGGTGGTCGGCGACTTCACCCTCAAGGCCGGCGCGGTCGTGCTGGCCACCGGCGGCATCGGCGGCAATCACGATCTGGTCCGCCGCTATTGGCCCGAGCGCCTGGGCGCGCCGCCGAAAAGCATGATCACCGGCGTGCCCGAATATGTCGACGGCCGGATGCTCGACATCGCCGCCGACGCCGGCGCCCGCCTCGTGAACCGCGACCGCATGTGGCACTATGTCGAGGGCGTCCAGAACTGGGCCCCGATCTGGCCCAGGCATGCGATCCGCATCCTGCCGGGCCCGTCGTCGATGTGGTTCGACGCCCTGGGACGGCGCCTGCCCTTCCCCGCCCTGCCCGGCTACGACACCATCGCCACGCTGCGCCACTTGCGCACCACGCCCGACCTGGCCGAACACGACCACTCCTGGTTCATCGTCAGCCAGAAGATCATGGAGAAGGAGTTCGCCCTCTCCGGTTCCGAGCAGAACGGCGACATCACCAACCGCCGCCGGCTGTCGCTGCTGAAGTCGCGCCTCGGCAAGGGCGCGCCGCCCGAGGTCGACGCCTTCAAGCGCAACGGCGTCGACTTCGTGGTCTCGGCGAATCTGGAGGAGCTGGTCGGCAAGATGAACGCCCTGACGGCGGCGCCGCTGCTCGACCCGGCCCTGATCCGCCGCCAGATCGAAGACCGCGACGCCCAGATGGGCAATCCCTTCGCCAAGGACCTGCAGGTCATGGGCATCCATAACAGCCGCCGCTCTCTGGGCGACCGGCTGGCCCGCACGGCCGCGCCGCACCGGATTCTGGATCCCGCCGCCGGACCGCTGATCGGGGTCAAGCTGCACGTCCTGACGCGCAAGTCGCTGGGCGGCCTGCAGACCGACCTTTCGGGCCGCGTGCTGACGCCGGATGGCGGCGTGCTCGAGGGGCTGTATGCGGCCGGCGAGGCCGCAGGCTTCGGCGGCGGCGGGCTGCACGGCTACAACGCCCTGGAAGGCACGTTCCTGGGCGGCTGCATCTTCTCGGGCCTGGCCGCCGGCCGCGCCCTGGCCGGAGCAGTCTGAACCATGGGCGCCGACGCTCTGGCCTCGCCGTTGACCACGGTCGCCCTGCCCGCGGCCCTGGGCCTGATCATGTTCGGCCTGGGCCTCAGCCTGACGCCGGCCGACTTCGCCCGCGTCGGCCGGCGTCCGCGCGCCGCCGTCGTCGCCCTGTCGTGCCAGCTGTTGCTGCTGCCGGTGCTGGGCTTTGGCCTGGCCCTGCTGTTTGGCCTGCCGCCGGAGACGGCCGTAGGCCTGATGCTGCTGGCCGCCTCGCCGGGCGGCACGGCGGCCAATCTCTACAGCCACCTGTTCCGCGGCGACGTCGCGCTCAACATCAGCCTCACCGCGATCAACTCGGTTTTGGCCGTCGTCACCCTGCCGATCGTCGTCAACCTGTCGGTCGCCTTCTTCCAGCCCGGCGAACTGAGCGTCGGCCTGCGCTTCTCCAAGACGGTCGAGGTCTTCCTGGTGGTGCTGGGCCCGGTGGCGCTTGGCATGCTGGTCCGCCGCCTGCGCCCGGCTTTCGCCGACGCCATGGACCGACCGGTGCGCGTGGTGTCGGTGGCGTTCCTGACCCTGCTGATCGGCGCGGCCGTCGCCGCCAACATCGCCACCCTGAAGGACGAGGTCGTCGGCCTGGCCGGCGTCACCGTCGTCTTCTGCCTGCTCAGCCTGACGGTGGGCTTCGTGGTTCCGCGCCTGCTGCGCGTGGCCCGCGAGCAGGCCATCGCCAGCGCCTTCGAGGTGGGTCTGCACAACGCGGCCCTGGCCATCGTGGTGGCCCAATCGGTGCTGCAACGACCGGAAATGAGTCTGCCGGCCGCGGTCTACGGCGTGCTGATGTTCCCGCTGGCGGCCGTGTTCGGGATCGTGCTGACGCGGGCGGCGGGTGTCGCGCGCCATCCTCGTCCTTCGATAAGCTAGAAATCCACGTCATCCCGGGCGGAGGGCCGCGAAGCGGGCCGTAGACCCGGGACCCAGCGGCCACAGGCAATGCGTCGGCTCCTGGGTCCCGGCTCTCCGCTTCGCTGCGGCCGGGATGACGAGCTGAATGGGCTACAGAACCCCTACTTCAACTCGCGCCGCAGCACCTTGCCCACCGGCGTCTTTGGCAGCGGCTCGGCCCGGAACTCGACGATGCGGGGCACCTTGTAGGCCGTCAGGCGCTCGCGGCAGTGGGCGACCAGGGCCTCTGACGTCAGGTCGGCCGAGCGGCGCACGACCACGATCTTGATGCGCTCGCCCTGCACCGGGTCGGGCACGCCGACGGCGGCGACCTCCTCGACCAGCGGATGGGCGGCGACCACGTCCTCGATCTCGCTGGGATAGACGTTGAAGCCCGAGACCAGGATCATCTCCTTTAGCCGGTCCAGCAGCTTCACGCGGCCGTCGGCCTGCATCACCCCGATGTCGCCGGTGGCCAGCCAGCCGTCGGCCGACAGCACCTTGGCCGTCTCGTCGGGATGGCCCCAGTAGCCCTTCATCACCTGCGGGCCGCGCACGCAAAGCTCGCCCGGCTCGTCGATCCCGCACCAGGAGCCGTCGTCGCGGCGCATGCGCACCTCGGTCGACGGCACGGGCAGGCCCACCGTGCCGTCGAAGCCCATGGTCTGCGGATTGTCGATGTCGACATAGCCGATGCAGACCACCGGCGAGCACTCGGTCAGGCCGTAGCCCTCGATCACCGGCGCGCCGGTGACGTCCTGCCACTCCTCGGCGACGCTGCGCTGGGTGGCCATGCCGCCGGCGATCGTCAGGCGCAGGTCCGAGAAGTCCCGGCTGCGGAACGCCTCGTTGTTCAGCAGGCTGGTGAAGAGCGTGTTCAGCCCCGTCAGCCCGGTGAAGCGCTCGTTGCGCAGCACCCACTCCACCCTTTTGGCGTCGCGCGGATTGGCGATCAGGATGTTGCGCCCGCCCACGCCGACGAACATCAGGAGGTTCGCGGTCAGCGAGAACACATGGTAGAGCGGCAGCATCGTCACGTTGCCGACGGCCTGGTCCTGCGGGATCTGGGTCATGATCCAGGCCCGGCCCTGCAGCACGTTGGCGATGATGTTGCGGTGGGTCAGCATGGCCCCCTTGGCCACGCCGGTCGTGCCGCCCGTGTACTGCAGGAACGCCAGATCTCCCGGGTGGATCTCGACGGGCGCCGGCTTCAGCCGCCGCGCCCTGCGCATCATCGACGGCCAGCGCAACGCGCCTGGCAGCCGCCACTTCGGGACCAGCTTCTCGACATGGCGCATCATGGCGTTGACCGCTGCGCCCTTGGCCGGGCCCATCATGTCACCCATGGCCGTGACGACCACATGGCGGATCGCCGTGCCCTCGATGGCCTGCTCCAGCGTGCGGGCGAACATCTCCATGGCCACGATGGCCACCGCGCCGCTGTCCTCCAGCTGGTGGCGCAGCTCGCGCGGCGTGTAGAGCGGGTTGACGTTGACCACCACGGCGCCGGCCATCAGCGTGCCGAACAGCGCCACCGGATACTGCAGGCAGTTGGGCATCATCAGCGCCACCCGCTCGCCCTGCCGCACGCCGACCGCCTGCAGCCAGGCCGCGAAGGCCTTGGCCTCGGCGAGCGCACGGCCGTAGCTGACGCCCGTGCCCAGGCTGACGAAGCCGGTCCGATCGGCATAGCGGCTGGCGTCGGCCTCGAACAGCTCGCCGACCGAGCGCCACAGCGCCAGCTCGTCGTCGATCGTGGCCGGCACGTCGGCGCGGTAGCTGCGGGTCCAGAAGCGTTCGGCCCACAGGCGGTCGGCGTCGGCGGCGAGGGTCTGGGCGTCCGTCATTTCTCGAGCACCGCCACCACGCCCTGGCCGCCCGCGGCGCAGATCGAGATCAGCCCCCGGCCGCTTCCCCTGCGGTCCAGCATGGTCGCCAGATGCGCCAGGATCCGCCCGCCGGTGGCCGCGAACGGATGGCCCGCCGCCAGCGAACTGCCATGCACGTTCAGCTTCTCGCGATCGATCGCGCCGGGCGCCCGGTCCAGCCCTAGCCGCGTGCGGGCGTAGGCCTCGTTCTCCCAGGCCTTCAGCGTGCACAGCACCTGGGCGGCGAAGGCCTCGTGGATCTCGTAGTAGTCGAAGTCCTGCAGGGAGAGGTTCAGCTTTCCCAGCATCCGCGGCACGGCGTAGGCCGGGGCCATCAAGAGGCCCTCGTCGCCCTTGACGAAGTCCACCGCCGCGGTCTCGCCCGCCCGCAGGTAGGCCAGCACCGGCAGCCCCCGCGCCTTGGCCCACTCTTCGCTGGCCAGCAGCACCGTCGAGGCGCCGTCGGTCAGGGGCGTGGAGTTGGCCGCCGTCAGGGTGCCGTGCTCACGGTCGAACACCGGCTTCATCGTGGCGATCTTGGCCGGGTCGATGTCGGGCCGCAGGTTGTTGTCGCGCTTCAGCCCCCGGAACGGAACCACCAGGCTGTCGAACAGCCCGTCGGCATAGGCCTTGGCCATCCGCTGGTGACTGCGCACGGCCAGGGCGTCCTGCTCGGCGCGCGGGATGCTCCAGTGCTTGGCCATCACCTCGCAGCTCTCGCCCATCGACAGGCCCGTGCGGGGCTCGGCGTTGCGCGGCGGCTCGGGCCTGAACGGCGCGGCCAGGCCAGCCCCCAGCAGCGCCTTGACCTTGCCGCCGTTGGTCTTCTCGCGATTGGCCGCCAGCAGCGCCTTGCGGAAGCCCTCGTTCAGCGCGATCGGCGCGTCCGAGGTGGTGTCGACGCCACCAGCGATCCCAACGTCGATCTGGCCCAGCGCGATCTTGTTGGCCACCAGGATCGCCGCCTCCAGCCCCGTGCCGCAGGCCTGGACGACGTCGTAGGTCGGGGTGTCGTGGCCGATCGTCGTCGAGAGCAGCGCCTCCCGCGTCAGGGCGATGTCGCGCGAGTGCTTGAGCACCGCGCCCGCCGCCACCTCGCCCAGCCTCAGGCCGTGCAGGTTGAAACGGTCGGCCAGGCCCTGCAGGGCCGCGGTCAGCATCTCCTGGTTGGAGGCCTGCGCGTAGGCGGTGTTGGAGCGCGCGAACGGTATGCGGCTGCCGCCGAGGATGGCGACGCGCCGCGGCGCGGGCAGGGTCAGCATGAAAGGTCCTGTGTCTTGAGGCTCAGGCGGCCGCGCAGGTGGGTGCGCGCGCCCTGGGCGTCCTTGATTTCGAAGAGGCGCTCCGGCCCCTCGGGACCGGCCAGCAGCTGGACCCGCCCGGGCAGGAGCACCGGCGCGCGGAAGGCGACCTCGACCTCGCCCGCCTCGACGGCCCGGCCCTGGGTCAGCGCCGCCACGGCCCGGGCCTTGACCCACATGCCGTGGGCGATGGCCCGCTTGAAGCCGAACAGCCGGGCCCCAAGGGCCGAGGTGTGGATCGGGTTGGCGTCGCCCGACACGCGTGCATAGGCCCGGCCCAGATCCGCCGGCAGCGACCAGGCGCCGACCAGCGCGTCGGCCGGCCCGCCGTCGACGACGGGCGCCGGATCGCCCCGCCCCGGCGCGCCCAGCCGGAGGTAGACGCTGGCCCCCTCCCACACGACCAGCCCGTCGCGCCGCGCCGTGGTCTCCAGCGAGAAGGCCTGGCCCTTGTCGTGCGCCAGCAGGCGCCCGGTGCGCACGCTGACGGCCAGGCGGTCCCCCGCCTTCAGCGGCGCATGTTGCCGGATGCGGTTGGAGAGGTGCACCAGCCCCATCACCGGATAGGGGAAGTCCGCCGCCAGCATCAGCCGCATCTGCAGCGGAAAGGCCAGGATGTGCGGAAAGGTCGGCGGAACCCCGGCGCGGGGATCAAAGCCGCAGAGCTCGGCATAGGCGGCGATCGCCTCGCGGCGCAGCCACACCCCGCCCGCCTCCAGCGTCGCGTCCGGAAACGCCCCGCCCCGGCGCAGCAGTCCCCGCAGGGCCCCGCCCGCCAGGGCCAGGGTCGAGACCGGTTCGGCCATGTCGGTCATGGTCAGGCCCCGAGCAGGCTCTGTCCGCAGACGCGGATCACCTGGCCGTTGACGCCGCCGCTGGCGGGATGGGCCAGCCAGGCGATGGTCTCGGCCACGTCGACCGGGCTGCCGCCCTGCCCCATGCTGTTCATCCGTCGTCCGGCCTCGCGGATGGCGAAGGGGATGGCGGCGGTCATGCGGGTCTCGATGAAGCCGGGCGCCACGGCGTTGATCGTCACCCCCTCGCCCAGGCCGTCGCGGGCCAGGCGGCGCACGGCCCCGATCCAGCCGGCCTTGGACAGCGCGTAGTTGGTCTGGCCCATGTTGCCGGCCACGCCGCTGAGCGAGGAGACGGCGACGATGCGCCCGTTGCGGCGGATCGCCTGGGCTTCCAGCAGCGCCCGGGTCAGGGCCAGCGGCGCGCCGAGATTGACCGCCATGACGCTGTCCCACTCGCGCTGGTCCATCCGCGCCAGGGTCCGGTCGCGGGTGATGCCGGCGTTGTGCACCACCACGTCGAAGCCGCCCGCGGCCCGCGCCGCCGTCACCAGGGCGGACCCCGCCTCGGCCGCGGTGATGTCCAGGCCCAGCGGCCGCACGCCCAGCTCGCCGGCCAGCGCCTCCAGGTCCTCGCGCGCGGCCGGTACGTCCAGCGCGGTGACCTGCGCCCCCTCGGCGGCGAACAATCGCACGATCGCCTCGCCGATGCCGCGCGAGGCGCCGGTGACCAGCACATGGCGGCCGGCATGGCCCAGGCGCGCGTCCTCGGCGACGTCCGGCGCGGCGACCCGCACCACTTGGCCCGAGACATAGGCCGAGCGCGGCGACAGCAGGAAGTCCAGCGTGCTGGCCGCAGCCTGCTCGTCGCCGGGCGCCACATAGAGCAGTTGCACCCCGATCCCGCGCCGCGCCTCCTTGGCCAGCGAGCGCACGAACCCCTCCAGGCCCCGCTGTATCGCCTCGGCCTCGGCGCTGGCCGCCTGGTCCGGGGGCGTGCCGACGACGACGATCCGGCCATGCTCGGCCACCGAGCGCACCGCCTGGTGGAAGAAGGCGTACAGCGCTCTCGCCGAAGCCACGTCCACGCAGTCGCTGGCGTCGAACACCAGGCCGCCATAGCGCTCGTCGGCCGACCAGCGCCGGCGCAGCGGCGCGCCCGACGCCAGCGCCACACGTTCCAGCACCGGCCCCATCCGGCCGCTTCCGGCCGACTCCAGCAGCAGCGGATGCAGGGCGACGGCGCCGGCCTCGGCGCGCCGTTGCAGCGGCGCGGGCTTGGGCAGGCCAAGGGCGCCGACCATCCAGCCGCCCAGGCCGCTGTTGGCGAACTCCAGGTAGCGGTCGGTCATTGGGCCACCTTCTCGCGCTTGGCGGCGCGCTTGCCGCCTCGGCGCGCCAGGCCCTCGGCCAGTCCGAAGTCCTGCGGGAAGTCGTCGACCTGGATGGCCATGTCGGCCAGCACCGCGAAGCGGGCGAAGAGGTCGCGCTCGGCGCTCGAGATCAGGCCCTTGGCCTGCACCTCGCCGGCCCAGGCGTCCAACAGGGTCAGGTTCTGCGGCGCGCGGGCGATGCGGCCCGAAGCGATCTCGGGCTTAAGGCGACGCTCGACGGCTTCCACCTGCGGATGGAGGTCGAAGGCGACGGCCGTGGCGGCGATCGGGTCGACCTCGATGCGCGGGGTCCACGAGCCGGCCAGCAGGCGGTCGCGCGCCGGACCGTGGCGCTGGATCAGCCCCGCCACTTCGGCGGCGACGCGGTCGTCCGGCCCAGCGCGACCCACGCCGGCGCCGACCAGGCCCAGCACGAAGGCGGCGATGCGGCTGGGGTGATTGGCCAGCAGCGCCCGCCAGGCCTCGCTCGTGCGGGCCAGGGCGTCCTGCGCGGCCCAGTGGACCAACGGCAGGTCCTCGGCCGGGCGCCCCTCGTCCTCGAAGCGCTTGAGGGCGCTCGACAGGATCAGGAGCTGCGAGAGCATGTCGCCCAGGCGTCCGGTCAGGGCGCCCTTGCGCTTCAGCGCGCCGCCGACCGTGGCCATCGACAGGTCCGAGGCCAGGGCCAGCAGGGTCGAGTAGCGGGTGGCGGCGCGGTAGTAGCGGCCAAGCTGCGGGGCGGCGCCCGCCGGCTTGCCGATCAGCAGACCGCCGGTCAGGGCGAAGGCGCTCGCGCGGGCCAGGTTGCGCAGCAGGAAGCCGACATAGCCGAACAGGGCCGCGTCGAAGTCCTTCAGGTTCTGGCTTTGCGCCGTGCGCATCAGCGTCAGCACGTAGGGATGGCAGCGGATCGCGCCCTGGCCGTAGATGATCAGGGTGCGGGTCATGATGTTGGCGCCCTCGACCGTGATGGCGATCGGGATCTGCTGATAGGCGCGGGCCAGGAAGTTGCCCGGTCCCATGCAGACGCCCTTGCCGCCGACCACGTCCATGGCGTCGTTGACGACGATGCGGGCGCGTTCGGTCACGTGATACTTGGCGATCGCCGACACCACCGAGGGCTTCTCGCCCTGGTCCAGGGCCGCGGCCGCCAGGCGGCGCAAGGCGTCGGAGGCGTAGAGGTGGCCGGCCATGCGGGCCAGCGGCTCCTGCACGCCCTCGAAGGCGCCGATCGGCATGTTGAACTGCCGGCGGATCGCGACATAGGCGCCGACCATGCCGACCGCCAGCTTGGACATGCCCACGTTGGACGACGGCAGCGAGATCGCGCGGCCGGCCGCCAGGCACTCCATCAGCATCCGCCAGCCGTTGCCCACCTGGGCCTGGCCGCCGATCACCATCTCCATCGGCACGAAGACGTCGTCGCCGGTGATCGGGCCGTTCTGGAACACCGCGTTCAGCGGCCAGTGGCGGCGGCCGATGTTCACGCCCGGATGGTCGCGCGGCAGCAGCACGCAGGTGATGCCCGGCTCGGCGCCCTGGCCCAGCAGGCCGTCGGGGTCGACGGCGCGGAAGGCCAGGCCGATCACCGTCGCGATCGGCGCCAGGGTGATGTAGCGCTTGCGCCAGCTGACCCGGAAGCCCAGCGTCTCGCGGCCGTTCCACAGCCCCCGGCAGACCACGCCGGTGTCGGTGATCGAGGCCGCGTCAGAACCGGCATAGGGGTTGGTCAGGGCGAAGCACGGGATTTCGTCGCCGCGCGCCAGCCTGGGCAGGTAGTGGTCCTTCTGGGCGTCGGTGCCGTAGTGCAGCAGCAGTTCGGCCGGGCCCAGCGAGTTGGGCACCATCACCGACACGGCGGCGGCCGAGCAGCGGGTCGACAGCTTCTGCACCACCTGGCTATGGGCGTAGGCCGAGAAGCCCAGGCCGCCGTAGCGCTTGGGAATGATCATGCCCAGGAAACCCTTGTCGCGGGCGTACTCCCAGGCGGCCGGCGGCAGGTCCTGCCACACCGAGGTGCTCTCCCAGTCGTTCGACAGGTCGCACAGGTGCTCGGCCTCGATGTCGAGGAAGCGCTGCTCCTCGGCCGACAGCGCCGGCGCGGGCGTGGCCAGCAGGCGCTTCCAGTCGGGCTTGCCGGCGAACAGCTCGGCGTCCCACCAGACGTTGCCGGCCTCGACCGCGGCCTGCTCGGTGGGGCTCATGCGCGGCATGATCCTGGCGAAGGCGCCCATGGCCGGCCCCGACAGCAGCGCGGCGCGCAGCGGGCGGAAGGTGGTCAGCACGGCGATCGGCGCGGCGATGGCGGCCAGCACCAGCGTGGCGGTCGAGCCGATCACCCCGGCCGCGAAGCCGGCGCCTATCCATAACGCCGTCGCGACGGCCCAAAGGGCGGCCCTGGCCTGAACGAAGGTCAGCACGAAGGCGATGAGCGCGGCGGCGCCAATCCAGATCAGCATGGTCGCAATCCCCCGACCGGCGGGGCGGCCCCCGTCGGCTGTGTCAAAAGTCGGATACTCGGAACGCTGGGCGCGCCCTGGCGGCGGCCCAGTTACTCAAACTGAGCGGCGCTCAGCGCACGCGCTTCCAGGTCTGGGTGCGGCACAGCAGGGGCGCGATGCACCCCCTGACCGCCAGGGTGTCGTCGTCCACCAGGGTCAGCGTGCCGGTCGACGCGCCCTGCCCCGTCTCCGGGTCATAGAGCGGACCGCCGGACCACGACTTGGGTCCGCCGGAGAAATTGGCCAGCACCGTCAGGTCCTTGAGCTTGCGGGTGCGCAGCTCGGCGTTGCGGTTGCGTACGTCGCGCTGGTCCGGGTCAGCGCGCAGCGGCTTGGCGTCCTTCAGGCGGCCGCAGAAGCTGTCTCCGCAGCGCTCGATCGCGACCACGCCGTTCTCGGCCGAGGTGCGCCATCGCCCGGTCAGCCCCGCCTCCTGCGCCAGGGCCGGCGCGGCGATCGCCGAAACCGCGAGGGCCAGGGTCGCCAGCAGCCGGCTCATGCCTGGCTCCCGGCATAGGCGTTGCGCATCTCGGCCGGCACCCGCTCGTACAGCGTGGGGCGCGGGATGCGCAGGCGCGCGCGCGCCGCTTCGAGAGGCTCGGCCATCAGCGCCACATAGTCCTCGCCGGGCAGCCAGGCGGCCCTGCGGCCGTTGCGCCAGGCCTGCAGCACGGCCCGTCCGCAGGGATGGCCGGTTCGCGCCCGCATGAACTGCACCGCCGCTCCGGCGGCGATCAGGCCAAAACCCGTGCTCCGGGTCTGGGGCAGCGAGAAGGCGACCACGCAGGCCTCGCCCAGCGCGTCGGTCTGGTAGCCGGTCAGCACGTGCCAGATGTCGTGCACGTCGCGGATGCGGCGGGCGTACCAGGCCCGCGGATGGGCCGCCTCGATCTCGGTGTCGGCGACCTTGGCGCTTTCCTCGGCCAGGCCGTAGGCCGACAGGTTGCGGCTGTCGATGAAGGTCAGGTAGGCCGCGCCCACCGTGCCTTCGGCAAAGCCCGCCAGCCATTGCCGGTCCTGCAGGCGGTCGGACAGTTCGACCTGCTCGTAGGCCTGGATGCCGCCCTGCGGCGTGTCCATCAGGCGCTGGTAGCCCCACTCGATCGAGCGCCCCGCCAGCGCGTTCATGATCTCGAAGACCTGGCGGGTGTCCTCCTTGTCGGCCACCAGCTTGCCGAACGCCCGCATCGCGCGGACCGGCTGGATGCGGCGAGGCGCCGCATGGGAAGGCTGGCGATTCTGGCCGTGAACTGGGCGCAGTACGGGCGCTATGGGCGCAGCTTGCACTTGCGGTTCCCCTTGTTGAAGCCTAAGGAAAAAGCCTTATCTACATGAATGTCATTTACATCGATGTCAATTGAGAAAAGCGCAACCCGCCGTCGACGCCGCGTGCCCGAAGAAGCGCGCCGCGAAGCGATCGCCTCCGCGCGCGCCCTGCTGCTGAAGGGCGGACCCGATGCCGTGACATTGTCGGCGGTCGCCGCCGAGATCGGCGTGACCCACGCCAACCTGATCCACCACTTCGGATCAGCCGCCGGCCTGCAGTCGGCGCTGATGGGCTCGATGGTCTCAGACCTGACGCAGGCCCTGGACGAGGCCATCGCCCGGCTGAAGACCGACGAGGGCGCGCCGCTGGAGCTGGTCAACGCCGTTTTCGACGCGTTTGACACCGGTGGCGCGGGGCGGCTGGCTGCGTGGATCACCCTCTCGGGCGATCTCTCGCATCTCGAACCCGTGCGCGCGGCCGTCCAGAACCTAGTCGAGGCCATCGCCGAGAAGATGGGCGCCCAGGACGCCCAGGCCCGCGAGGGCGTCGGCGCGGCCGTGCTGTTCATCGCGCTCAGCGCCTTCGGAGAGGCCCTTATCGGTCCGCCGCTGCGCGACATGCTGAACCTGCCGGACGGCGCGGGCCGCCGCGTGGTCGCCAGCCTGCTGCCCCGCTTCCTCATCCCCAAGGCGCCTTCGACCGGCGCCGCGGCTACGTAAGGCGGCGACGCCTCTTGCGAACGGTTCTCGCAGAGGCGACGCTAAGATCGGTTTCGGCAAGCAAGGGGGCTCGGTGAGCTCGGCCTGGGGCGCATGGACGAGGCGATGGATGACGGCTCTGGCCGGCATGCTCGTCGCCGTGTTCGTCGTCCAGGCGCCGATGACCAGCCTCGACCGCGCCCTGCACGGCCCGCCCAGCGGCCTGGCCGCCCTCGATGAGGATCACGATCACGTCTATCAGGGCCGCCTGACCTCGATCGACGTGCATTTCGACGCCTCGATCATCGCGGCCGACGGCCTGGGCGATGATCCGGTCGCGCCGCATCACCACCATCACCACCACGACACCCCCTCGGTGTTCGGCGCGCTCGATGACCTGCCCCGCCCGGCCGCCCGCCATGTCGATGACCGCCGCTGGGCGCTCGCCGAGCAGCGGCTGACCGGCATCGGCGGCCCGCAGCAGGAACGCCCGCCCAAGCAGGCCCTCGCACACGTCGCCTGAAGCCGCGCCGCGCTCTTACGACCTGTTTCGAGGATCTTTCATGCATTCCGCTATCCAAGGCCGCCACGCGCGGTCCTGGCTGCTCGCCACGGCGCTCGCCCTGGCGACGCCCCTGGCCGCGCAGGCCAGCCCCCTGACCCTGTCGCAGGCGCTGGGGCGCACGGCCGCCGCCGATCCGGCCCGCCCCGCCCTCGCCGCCCGTCTGTCAGCCGCCGAGGCCGGCGTGCGCCAGGCCGGCGTCCGTCCCAATCCCGTCGTCGGCGTCGACGTCGAGGACCTGGCCGGCTCGGGCCCCTACCCCCTGGTCGATCGCGCCCAGGCCACCTTTTACTACGAGCAGACCCGCGAGCGCGGCGGCAAGCGCGCCGCCCGCGTGGCCTTGGCGCGGGGCGACATCGCCCTGGCCCGGCTGCGCGACGACGTCCGCGTGCTCGACCTGCTGCACGAGGTCGACCTGGCCTGGGTCGAGGCCGTGTTCGGCGAGGCCGAGGCCGCCCTGGCCGCCGACCGCCTGGCGCTGGCCGAGCGCGCCCGCGGCGAGGTCTCGCGCCGGGTGAAGGCCGCGCGCGATCCGCTGTTCGCCGGCGCCCGCGCCGACGCCCAGGTCGCCGAGGCCCGCATCGCCCTGGCC